>CAZSNH010000080.1:2315-9302 GCA_964607855.1 uncultured Hyphomicrobium sp.
CCGTGCTGCCTGGCGCGCATCCCATCGTGGGACCAGGGAGCTCGATCTCTTAATCGGACGCTTTGCAGCGGCTCGGCTCAATACCATGGACGAGGCCGCGCTCTCCGAGTTTGAGCGGTTCCTTGCGGTTGCTGAACCCGTGCTTCAAAATTGGCTTCTCTCCCCGACAGCGCCGACGACGGATGATTTTGATATCCTCATCGGTGACGTCCGCCGCTTCAATGGTCTCGAATAGCCGACGCAAACGATGCCGAACCAACACATGAGCCAACGGCAATCACGGCGAGATACGATCTTCTCTGGCGTGCCAGAAGGTTTCGATGCACTGGTCCTTGCCCAACGGGTTCATGAGGCAGCGCGCGAGTCCGGGCCGGGCGTCATCCTCCACGTGGCCCGTGACGACCGGCGACTTGCCAATCTTGAGACGGCCCTCAAGTTCTTTGCGCCCAAGGTGCGCATTCTGACGTTTCCGGCCTGGGATACGGTGCCTTACGATCGCATCAGTCCCAACTCGGAAATTGTCGCCAAGCGGATTGCCACACTCTCGCGTCTTGCACTCGGCGCCCGGAAAGAGGCGGCAATTGTACTCACCACGGTCAATGCTGTTCTGCAGCGCGTGCCCCCTCGCGAGTATTTCCGCCAATCTCTGAGGACACTGGCAGCTGGTCAGCGAGCCGACATGGGCCAGCTCGTCAAACATCTCTCGATTGCCGGTTATGTCCGCACCGGCGCCGTCATGGAGCCTGGCGAGTATGCGGTGCGTGGCGGCATCGTCGACGTCTTTCCGCCAGGCCGACCAACGCCTGTGCGGCTCGATTTCTTTGGCGATACGATTGAGAGCATTAAGGCTTTCGACGCCGAGACTCAACGCACGAGCAAGCCCGTGCAGAAACTCTCCCTCATGCCGATCTCGGAGACGGCGTTGGGCGAGAGCTCGGTGGCGACATTCCGGCGCCGATATGTCGAGCTATTCGGCGGCCACACGGGAATTGATCCGCTTTACGAAGCCGTAAGCCATGCGCAGCGCCATCCCGGGCAGGAGCACTGGCTGCCGCTCTTCCACGACAAACTCGAGACGCTGCTCGACTTCATACCCCACGTGCCGGTCAGTTTCGATCATCTGACAGACGAGAGCATCAAGAGCCGCTTTGAGCAAATCGAAGAACACTATAAGGCCCGCGTCGAGGGCCTCGAAGTGCAAAGCTTTGGCGCCCCGCCCTATAAACCTGTTCCGCCTGACATGATGTTTCTCGGCGCCGCGAGCTGGGCCAAGAGCCTCGAGCATCACGCGATTGCCCGTTTCTCGCCATTTGAGATTGAAGAGGCGCCCCATGTGCGCCGGTATGGCGGCCGCGCTGGCAAATCGTTTGCGCAGGAACGCCAGGACGGCGGCATCAATCTCTTCGACACGGTCGTGCAGTATGTGCGCACAAGAGCATCCGAAAACCGCCGTGTGGTGATCGCGACCTGGACGCCAGGCGCCCGCGAGCGTTTGGCCTCGCTGCTTTCGGAGCACGGACTGCGCGCAGCCGAGCGCGTGGAGAGTTACGCCGACGTACTTGCCCTGCCCCCTGGCGTGCCGGCGCTTGCCGTTTTGGGGCTCGATCAGGGCTTCGAGACACCCGACATGGTCGTCATTGCCGAGCAGGACATTCTCGGTGACCGGCTGGTGCGCCCGCGCAGGAAGGCGCGCAGAGCGGCCGATGTGCTGACGGAGGCAACGAGCCTTTCGCCCGGCGATCTCGTCGTTCATGCCGATCACGGTATCGGGCGCTTCATCGGACTGAAAACGATCACGGCATTGAATGCACCTCACGATTGCCTCGAGCTTGCGTACGCAGGCGGCGACAAGCTCTACCTGCCGGTCGAAAACATCGAGCTCCTCTCGCGCTACGGCACCGACGATGGAGACGCACAACTCGACAAACTCGGCGGAGTGGCCTGGCAGTCGCGAAAGGCAAAGCTCAAGAAGCGTCTGAAGGAAATCGCCTCGGAGTTGATCAAAATCGCTGCCCTCCGTCAGTTGAAAGAAGCTCCGGTCATCAGCCCCCAGTCTGGCGCCTACGACGAGTTTGTCGCCCGCTTCCCTTATGATGAGACGGAGGACCAGGAACAGAGCATCGCTTCCGTGATGGACGATCTCGCCTCGGGGCGTCCAATGGACCGGCTGGTCTGCGGCGACGTCGGGTTCGGCAAAACGGAAGTCGCCTTGCGTGCTGCATTCGCGGTTGCCATGAGCGGACTACAGGTAGCCGTCGTCGTGCCCACGACATTGCTGGCCCGCCAACACTACCAGACGTTCACCGAGCGCTTCAAAGGCCTGCCCGTGAAGATCGCACAAGCCTCCCGTCTCGTGTCGTCAAGGGAGCTCGCGGAAGTGAAGGCAGGACTCAAGTCCGGTGCGGTCGACATTGTCATTGGAACGCACGCCCTCCTCGGCAAGCAGATTTCTTTCGCACGCCTCGGCCTCCTCGTGATCGACGAGGAGCAACATTTTGGCGTCACACATAAAGAGCGGCTGAAGCAGATCCGTGAGGACGTTCACGTTCTGACACTGACGGCAACGCCCATCCCCCGCACGCTACAGCTTGCCCTAACAGGCGTGCGCGAGCTTTCGCTGATCACCACACCACCCGTCGACCGGCTCGCCGTTCGCACATACATCTCTCCCTTCGATCCGGTCATCATCCGCGATGCGTTGAAGCGGGAACGCGACCGTGGCGGCCAATCGTTCTATGTGGTGCCGCGCGTCTCTGATCTTGACGACGTCGCAGAATTTCTGCGCGAAGCGGTGCCAAATCTGCGCGTTGCTCGCGCGCATGGCCAGATGCCGGCAGGGGAGATCGAGGACGTGATGACGGCATTCTACGATGGGAAATATGACGTGCTTCTCTCTACAGCCATCGTGGAGTCCGGCCTCGATCTGCCAAACGCCAATACTTTGATCATCCATCGCGCAGACATGTTTGGTTTGGCACAGCTCTATCAGCTACGTGGGCGCGTGGGCCGTTCGAAAAAGCGCGCTTATGCCTATTTTACGATCCCACCGGGGCAGAAAATTACCGAAGGAGCCGAGAAGCGTCTTAAGGTTCTGCATTCGCTTGATACACTCGGGGCAGGCTTCAGCCTCGCTTCGCACGATCTTGATCTGCGCGGGGCCGGAAATCTTTTGGGCGAGGAGCAGTCGGGCCATATCCGCGAGGTCGGCTTCGAGCTCTATCAGTCGATGCTCGAGGAGTCGGTGGCCGCGATGCGCGGAGGCGATCTCGCAGAGACGCGCGATAAGTGGAGCCCCGAGATCAGTCTCGGAATATCCGTCCTCATTCCGGAAATGTATGTTGCCGATCTGCCGTTGCGCCTTGGACTATACCGCCGTCTCTCCAAGCTTGAAGCCCGCAGCGAAATCGACACATTCAAGGCAGAGCTTGTAGACCGGTTCGGGCCGCCCCCTATGGAGGTTGAGCATCTTCTCGATGTCATGGAGATCAAAGGGCTCTGCCGGCGTGCCAACATAGCCAAGGTCGATGCGGGCACGAAGGGCGCGGTGATTACATTCTACAAGAATGACTTCGCCAATCCCGAGGGGCTTGCGCAATTTCTCATTGCCAAACGCGGAATTGCCCGCATGCAGCCCGATCATAAGCTCGTTTTCAAAGGGGATTGGGATCTGCCCGAGCAGAGGTTTGCCGGGGTTAAATCTCTCGCGTCGGACTTGGCGGCGATCGCGGATAAGTGCCGCAAGGCGGCATAAGGGTTGGGTGACGGTCAAACCGCCTCAATGCTCGAATAGAGGCTCGGGAGGCGCGAGCGCTGGACCTTGCCGTTTGCGGTGCGCGGTAGCGCGTCAACGAGGCAGACCTCACGCGGGCACTTGTATGAGGCGAGCCGTTCGGCGGCGAAGTTCATGATCATTTCGCCAGTGACGGGCTGCCCCTCTTTCGGGACGACGAAGGCTGCTATGATGCTCAAATCCTCGCGTATGCGAAGTTCGGCGCAGGCAACTTCCGTCACACCGGGATGCTGCGCGAGCGCCGCCTCCACCTCGAGCGGAGACACGCGATACCCGAGGGCATTCATGAGGTCGTTGGCGCGCCCGTGATGGGTGACGTAGCCTTCCTCATCGATGCTGGCGATGTCGCCGCCGACGAACCAGTCACCGCGGAAGACGGAGGCTTCCTCCTCTGGGCGATTCCAATATCCGATCATGAGGCCGGGATCCGACCTGTGGACGGCGAGTAGACCTTCGGTATTGTGCGGAAGTGGAGTTGTGCCCGACTCCATGGGTAGGATCGCAATCCGGCGCCCCGGCTGCGGCCTGCCGATGGTCCCATCTTTGCGGGGGCAGAGTGGTCCTGAGGAAATGAAGGTTGAGATCTCGCTCATGCCGAGGGCCTCATAGAGCGGAAGTCCTGTCAGCCTCGTCCATTGCTCGAAGAGGCCGGGTGGCGGAGTTTCTCCCGCAATAAGGGCGTGTCGGAGTGGCCCCAAGGAACCGGGGCGCGGCGGCGCGTACTTGAGAATCTGACGCACGAGGGCTGGGACTGCCGCGAAAATCGTGGCCTCCACATTGACAATGAGGCGCGGCCAAATTGCGGGGCTCTTTTCACCTGTGTAGATGACGGAGGTTGCTGCGTTGGCCCAAGGGTCCGCAAGCCCGGTTCCGAGCGTGAATGTCCAGTTGAAAGCTCCCGCATGAAGCATGCGGTCCTCGGGTCCGATGCCATACCAGCCATCGTACATTGGGCGGCGCCCCCATGCCGAGCGATGAGCATGTAGAACGCCCTTGGGCTCAGCTGTTGTCCCGGATGTGTAGATCAAGAACGCAGGATCATCGGCGGCGGTTAGAGCATAGTCGCCTCGACGGGGGTGCTTCATCATTGCGCTCACTTGGCGCACATTGAAGACTCGAACGTGCGTGGGCGTTTCCTTGAGGGCAAGGTGATCGGCAACGGCAAGGGCGGCAGCACCGCTGTCTTTGAGAAGAAAATGGACCTCACGTTCCGTCAAAAGTGCCGACGTCGGCATTGGCACGATGCCCGCGGCGATGCATCCGAAAAAGAGGATGGCGTAGGCACTCGTATTGTCGAGCCGGATAAGAAGGCGCGATCCAGGCGCGATTCCAACATCGATGAGGGCCGCCGCCGTGCGCAGTACGGCATCCTCGATCTCTTCATAGGTCCAGGTTTCGGCAGGCTGTGGAGCCTCCGCGTCAGCTATCACGAGCAAGGCTTCCTTCTTCGGGCAAGCCGCTGCTGCCCGTCCAATGCAGTATGCAGCCATGTTGAACTGGCGCGGTAAACTCGCGTTCGCGGTGTCTTCGGTCATAATCGGGTGTTGAAATCGCAGCAGGTGTGTCAGGAACCTTTTTCCTCCTCAATCCACCAGCTTTCAAGATTAAATCCGAAGAGGGGCTGTACCTCGGGATGCCTGAGGCGCCTCCAGTGGGCGATCCATTGCTTGGGTCCGTAGAAAAGCGGAATCACGTAATCGCCAGAGATGAGGACCCGGTCAAGCGCGCGCACGGCTGAGGTGAAATCCTCCCGGGTCTGGGCAGAGAGCATGGCGGAAATCATGGCATCAGCTGCTTTGCTCCTGACTCCGGGATAATTGAATGCGCCCGGCGTTTCGGCTGCTTTCGACGACCAGCGAAAGAGCTGCTCGTTGCCAGGCGAGAGAGATGAGGCCCAGGAGGCGGCAATCATATCGAAGTCGTACTCCGTCAAGCGGCTCTGGTACTGAGCACTGTCGACGACGCGGACGTTCACGGTGATTCCTACGCGCTTCAAGTCGCTGACAAATCCAGTGAGCAGCCGCTCCTGCACTGTATTCGCCGCTAAAATCTCGAACTTCAGCTCGCTGCCGTCGTTCTTCTTCCTGAGAATTCCGTCCTGGAGCGCGAAGCCGGCCTCGGTGAGGAGGGCATAGGCTTTGCGCGCATGGTCGCGATTATGGCCGTTCGGATCTCCGGCGGGGAAGCGGTACGTGCCGTCGAGCACCGAAGGTTTCACGCTATCGGGAAAAGGTGCGAGCAGCGCGCGCTCGCGTTCGTCGGCCGGCCGAAGAGGTTCGGCGCCAAGTGCCGCCAGCTCCGAGCGCTCGAAGAAGCTCTGCGTGCGCTTATAGAGATTGTTGAAGAGCGTTTGGTTTGCCCATTCAAAATTGAACAGAAGGATGATGGCCTGCCGGACCGTTGGATCACGAAATACCTCGCGGCGCGTATTGAAGGCGAGCGCGTTCATGCCCGCCGGCAGACCGGTCGCGATCTCGGCTCGCACGATGCGCCCATCGTCGACGGGCGGGATCTTGTAGGCCTGAGCCCAGCGCGCTGGATCGTCTTCGCCTCTGAGATCAATATTGCCGAGCTTGAAGGCTTCGAACATCGCAGAGTTTTCCCGGTAATAATCGTATCGCACCTCGTCGAAGTTATACCGTCCCCGATTGACGGGCAGGTCTCGTCCCCAATAATCGGGATTGCGCTTGAACGTGATGGAGCGGCCGGGATCGATAACGCTGACCGTGTAGGGCCCGGAACCGATGGGTGCTTCGAGGGTTGAGCGATCGAACGCTTCTGGATCAACGCGATGCTTCGGCAGTACGGGCATCAATCCCATGATGAGTGGCATTTCGCGGTCGAAGGCTGGACCTGATCCTCCGCTCTCTGCAAGCTCCGAGGGAGCGAACGTGAGACGCACACTGAGATCGGAGAGACGCTCTGCTTTCTCGACTTTGCTATAGTACGTGCGATGGTTGGGACGGCCTTTCCGGCGGAGGAGATCCAACGAGAAGAGGACATCGTCCGCAGTGACGGGATTACCGTCGGAAAAACGCGCAAGTGGATTGATGTTGAATGTGATGGTGCTGCGGTCGGGAGAAACTTCCACGCTTTCGGCAAGCAGCCCATAGAGTGTGAACGGCTCATCGAGACCGCGGGTCATAAGGCTTTCAATCACAAACTCGCGAATGCCCTCGGAGGGTTCGCCCTTCACA
>CAZSNH010000081.1:0-614 GCA_964607855.1 uncultured Hyphomicrobium sp.
GTCATTCAAGCTCTGAATGAAGATCCCCGTGGGAACCAAACCAGGATCCTTCCCGGCTACGGCCATGGCCTGCGCCCAAAGCGCCTCATGAATGGCGTT
This sequence comes from uncultured Hyphomicrobium sp., assembly GCA_964607855.1. Lineage (GTDB taxonomy): Bacteria > Pseudomonadota > Alphaproteobacteria > Rhizobiales > Hyphomicrobiaceae > CAZSNH01. The sequence goes on from CAZSNH010000081.1 coordinate 100, forward strand.
CGATCGGTCAATTGCGGCTTTGTACTCGGAGGGTTTCGGATCGTGCCGTGTGACATCCAGCCGTAGACGTACATACTCTTTGAGCAGCGTCAGGCACTGCGTATTGTGCGGGGCAGGCAGCATCCGCGCGCGAAGCGCAGTCGTGCCAATGGCATTAGCCTCACGCAGAACGGCCTCGCGTCGCGCCTCGAAGCGAGACAGCGACAGTGCGAACGTAAAGCCGATCATGAGAGCAAGCAGCCCCAAGATCGAGGCTTCTACCGTCGAGACATCCTCCCGCCCTTGGCGATGCTCGAGCCGACAGTACCGCCGCCCAACCTCGGAAGAAGCCACGAGGACTACGACACTTGCAAGAAAAATGAAGGCTAGAGAATAATCCGCAAGTTGCATGATGCGATCTCAAATTTCGACGTCAGACCAGTCGCGCATGAGATGCCCGACAGCACGTAGCTATTGTCAGCAGACGAGTGCAGAGTTTCATGCATCAACGATCCGGACGCGCGGCCGCGCGCTGC
>CAZSNH010000081.1:624-9264 GCA_964607855.1 uncultured Hyphomicrobium sp.
CGGCGGGCAGTACTTCAACCGCGACCGCAAGGGCGATCCGGACGCGCGGCCGCCTATCTCAATGCGCCGACGCGCCACCGAGCGGAATGGTCACAGTCACAAAGCCCGCGTCGCCTTCGAGACGGTTCGTCGCGTCAAACTCGTGGAGCCAGCGAGCGGACGTGAACACAGGGACGGATCCGAGCTGGAAATTGTACGTCACGTTGGGTCCTATGGCCGTGACCTCGCCCTTGAACGGGCCCAACACGGCGCCCTCTCCGCTGTCGCCCGTGACCTGCTTATAGTAGTAGCCGGCCACACCGATCGCAAAAGACTTCGAGAGATGCTGCATGACGGCAGCCTCGAGGTGGAACTCGTCACCCGTCTCATAGTTGGTATCTGGGTTCTCTCCGTTAAACGTGATGCCGGGTGCCAGCGACACCTCGAAACCTGTCTTCGGGTCGAGCCAAGTCAAGGCGCCGGTCACATCAAAAGCCCAGCGATTGAATCCCATGCTGACCAGATCGTGCTCGTCATATGAGCCGATGGGGATGTTGAGGAGACCGGTCAGTTTCCAGTGCCAATTACCGGAGTCCCATCCGATGAACGCCGTGGGCAGGGGATCTCCGACCGCAAAAGTGCTGTCAGACGCGTCGAATGATGCGCCGCGAACAAGTGTGAACCCGTTCGGGAACACCAGTGCCGCGCGCGCATCAATGTCCACATCGACGCTCTGGTAGCCGACGGGCAGAAGTACACCTAGGCCAATATGACCGCCCATCACTTTTTCAGGGGCAACCCACAACGCCGAAAACACATCGAGCGCCGCCACGGCCTCGACGCTGACGTCAGCATCCACTTGTAGCGTTGCGGATCCTGGCAGCGATATATCGGCTTCGCGCAGTGTCCGGCTGAGTGCCGCCGAGCCTGTCGCATCTCCGGAATAGTAGTAGCTAAAGGATGACACGTAGGTGCCAGGCGGCGGCGTCATCCCAGCCATCGACGCGGTAGCTCCGAGAAGGTAGACGCTCTTGGCATCTTCCGCGCCAAGCGCTGGCAAAACCGGAACCAGAGAAGCGCCGAAAATCATCAGAGTGGCGAAATTCCGCTTGGCTTCATTCATCGTCGCCAATCTCCAATTTGGACCCGGAAACTGCCTCGATCTCCGAGAGCATTTCTTCCTGATTCCAATTACACTATCTAATGCCGCGCGCTGTCTTTTTCCGATCGGCTTTGACAGGTTTTTCCTATTAGAAGTTGCATTATGGACACGCAAAGCGCTCGCGTGTCGAGCGCAGCCGAGACCGACAATCCGGCCGCCTCATCGCTCCAAGACCGAGCGCTGCGCGACCTCAAGGGCGCGTCGTACAAACAGGGGAGGTGTCGGGCAGGATCACGTTGTTCGCCTGCGCGTACTCGGACCAGTGGCGGATCATCTGGTCCCTGATTTTCGGCCGCCCGCTGGAGAGATCATTCGTTTCGCCTGGATCGGCCTCAAGATCGTAGAGCTGCCACTTGCCGGCTCCGTGCGGCTCGCAGAGCCACAGCAGCTTCCAATTGCCCTGCCTGATGGCGCGATTGCCGAAAAGCTCCCACCCCAACCAGTCTTGCGGGCCACGAACCGAGCTCCGTGAGTTGCGCAATATGGGAGCGAGCGATTTTCCCTGCAGCGGGGCGACCGGCTTGCCTTCATAGGTTTCAGGATGGGGCACGCCTGCAGCGTCCAGAACCGTTGCCGGTATGTCCATGACGTGCGTGACGGCGCTCGAGATCCTGCCACTTACGCTGACACCGCGCCCGGCGATGATCATCGGCGCGCGGATTCCGCCTTCCGACATGAAGCCTTTGAACATTCGGAACGGACCCGCGCTGGCCTGTGCCCAAGCCGCTCCATATTGAATGAACGTCCCCTTTTTTCCCCAGTCCTCGAACCTGCTGTTGTCCCACGGTGCTCCGATGTTCATCGTGTTGCCCTCGGGGCCATTGTCCGAGAAGAAAATGATGAGGGTGTTATCGTACAGGTTCTTCGCTTTTAGGTACTCGATGAGCTTGCCGATGTTCGAATCCATGTGCTCGACCATGGCGGCGTAGATCTCCATCTTGCGGGCGGACTGCCGGCGCTCCTCCTCGGAAAGGGTGTCCCAGGCGGGAATGTTGGCGAGCCGGGGATAGACGGTCGCATCCTGTTTGAGGATGCCGAGCCGCTTCATGCGCTCCACGCGAGCCGTGCGGGTAGCGTCATAGCCCTGATCGTAGCGGCCCTTGTACTTGTCGAGCCATTCGGAAGGCAGCTGGAACGGATCATGTGGCGCCTGTAGCGCCAGATAGGCAAAGAACGGCTTCCCGTCGGCGCGGTTCTCCTCGATGTTGTTGATGATGGCCGACGAGTAGTCCTCGCTCGAGTGGAACCCGGGGCGAAGCGTCTCGATGACCTTGCCGTTCTGCGTGTAGAGCTGGCGCTCGCCCGTCGCTCCCCACATGTCGTCCATGTGGCTGCCGCCGCCCGGCATTAGGGTCAAATCGCGTGTGAAGCCGCGAGCCACCGGCCAATGTTCAGGCTCCTCGCCCATGTGCCACTTGCCGACCATGTAGGTGTGGTAGCCGGCGTCCTTCAACAGTGCAGGTATCGGCGCCACGCGATCGTTCAGATACCCTTCGTATCCAGGCTTTCCCTTCTGATTGGGAGCCATGAACTCCGCCATATTGCCCAGCCCCGCGACATGGTTGTCCGCGCCAGCGAGCAGCATCGATCGGGTCGGGGAGCAGGTGGCACTCACACCGAAGTGCGTGAAGCGGATACCGCTGGCGGCCAAGGCATCGATATTGGGCGTGCGGATCTCGCTGCCAAAACTGCCGATGTCCGCGTACCCGGCATCGTCCGCAACGATGAGGACGATGTTTGGTCGACGGTCTTGCGCAAGACTTTGTTCCGCAAAGACCATCAGAGCGTAGAAGGCGGCGGTGGCACACCAAGCGGCATTCGCCATAAGCTTCGGCGTGTGAGTCAGTCGCATTCTTGCCCCCGGAGGTCGTTCCGCAGGATCTTTGGTTCCTGCAAGGTGCATCAGTAGCATTTTGTAACGACGCGGCCATAGGCGTCGACGGCTTGAACGCACGTCGTGGAGGCCGCACCGACCGCAACCGCGCGCCGGGTCGTCCGTCGCGCCACCCCGGCGTAGCTCACAGGCGTCGCCGGCCGGCCCCTGACCGCCTCTGCTGATCCGACGAGAGAGCCCGTCTCCAAGATCGAGCCATCGCCACCCAGGAGCGTCATGATGGCAGCCACGCAGGCTACGGCGCCCAGTTTGATCTTCTTGTTCATTGCTTCTCTCCTGCCATGGTGCCGGCCGGTACCTCATCGAAATTCGAGAGATCCTTGGTCGTGACTTTCTTGACGTCCGCGGCGGCCTTGAACGCGAAGGCCTCTGCCGGCGGCGTACCACCGGCTTTCCAGTTGCGGATCACCAGTGTGTACTGGGGAGCTCCGGCGACAGTCTTGCTCGTGATCACGTACTTGCGCGGTATCGGGTTTTCCCCTCGCTCGATCCAGATCTGCCAATCCGTTTCATGGTCGCGGATGGCCAAGTGGTCACAATCCACGCCGCCGATTACGCCCTCTCCAATGTACTTGGCGTCGACAATGTCGTCGGTGAGGATTTCGAACGTGTTGGTCATCAGAAGATCAGCTCCGGGAGCATCAAGCGAGAACTCCGCGCGCAACCGCTCGATGAGTTGATCCGTCGAACCTGGCGCGTCGATCTGAGCATAGGTCTTGGTGTGCTTGTCGTTCACCGTCAGCGCCTTGCCATCGAACACGAGATCGATGTCCGCATAACCGCCCCTCCGCTCGACGCGCAGCTTGTCGGGACGCGAGAGCTGCAGCCGGCTGGAGCTTGCAAACTGGAGCTTCTGAAGCTGCGGTGTAATGACCTCGATGTCTGTATCGATCTCGGCCGAGATCGATGTTTGCGATGATACGTAGTCTGTCATCTTCTTGAGAAGCATCAGCGGATCTGGCTCGGCGGCTTGCGCCACCCCAAGAGCACAGACGCTCAGAGACCACAGCGCTGCAGCAGCGCTCATCGCATTTGCGGTAGTTCTCGGACTTGTCATGCACTCGCCCCTATTCTTTCGATGGTTGCTTTGGCGGAGTCGCCGAAGGCCCGCAAGGCGATCGAGGGCCGCGTCCATCAGAACCCGACTTCGCCAGCCTCGAACCCATCGCCCTCACCGAGCGCGACCCGTTCGGCTGAATTTGTACAGCTACCTCGCGCGGATGAAGAGCGGCCATGACCGAGATCAATCGATCTGGCTTCACTCTCCCGGCGCCCCGTCGTGTCATGCGCGGCCGCATCGTATCAGCCTGTCGGCTCTGTATCGATCGGTCCACACTCGACCATGATCAACGCAGCATGTGATCCTTCAAGAGTTTAATATTACGTCATGTAGCGATGGTGGAGAGTTCTCATGCCGTTTCAAAATCGCGTCGTTGCCCTCTTGGCATTGCTTCTGGCCGGCACGATGAGCGGGACGGTCCACGCCCAGAACTCACCCTATGACATGGACCGCACAGTGCTGCCGATTCAAGAACCGGCGCGCGCGGCCATCACTGAGGTCGACGCCCGCAACGTGCCCCTGCCGCCGCGCTTCGAGGTCAAGGCGCCAAAGGGCGCGCCGAACGTGGTCATCGTGCTGATCGACGACATGGGTTTTGGCGTACCCAGCAGCTTCGGCGGCCCGGTTTCCATGCCGTCGTTCGAGACGAGGCAACGCCACCGTGCGCGTCTGCTTCCCATCCCCACCATGACGACAGAATTGGCCTGGGAGAATTCCGAGCTCAGCACGGCGACGTTTCGCTCGCCTGTCTCCTTCATGATCCTATCAAGGCAAGCCCTGGTGGACGCGCCGCCCGCGCGATCGGTCGGTTGCGCCGTATCTCTTTCCACGCGGGCGGGCACGACATCGGCTTCGGCCTTTGCCCACTGGACCGGCGGCTGTGACATCGGCGGAGACCGGTCAGGGATCAGGAGCATCAGGCCAGTTTCGAGAAGCCAAAGTCTGGCTTCCTGCCCCAGATTCTACTGCTCATCCTTGTAGATCGCCAATGTTTCCCGGTTCAGGATGTGAAGGCGGCGATACCGCCACTCGGTCGCCCCCATTGCTTCGAGGTCATCGAGGCAGCGCCTTAGCGTTCCGCGGGTAACGCCGACCAGCTTGGCAAGCTCCTCCTGCGTGACGTCGACAACGGAGAAACTCTGAGATAAATCCAGTAGCCTCCTGCAAACACGCGCACGAACGGATAGTGCCAGTACCTCGGAAAGCTGTGAGACAGCCACCTTCACGTTTATCGCACTCAATGCATAGAACGAACTCCAATGCGCGGGGGCCTCTTTGAGCAGGCCTTGTACGGCCCTGCTCGGTAAATAATACAACCGGCAGTCCGTCGCAGCAGCGAGTGAGACGAGACGAGGTACTGCCGCCAACTCTGCGTTATCGCCAATCCAGAATCCTACTTCGCCGCGGTGAATAATGACCGCTTCCTCCGCAATCAGCGGAAACGTGATGTGAAGGCTGCCCGATCCCAGACCATATATCCCGTCGGAGCGATCACCCGCGTGATATACGAACTGCCCCGCCTTGAAGGCGCGCCAACGGCCAGCCTCTGCAGCCCATAGACGGAAATCAAGCGGCTGATCGGCAAGCCACCCGATTTTGTCAAGAGGCGCCAATTTCTCGAGTCTGGCCTCTGAATTGTGCAAATTTGTGCAATTTCCGTTTTTCTGTCTGTTACACTCTTCAAAACGTAAAACCATTTCTGCACTTCGCTAAACAGGCGACGAGGTTCGGCTGAGCCTTGAGCGTTGTTCATCGGAGTGGAGGATTACGAGGTGCTACCACGGAAGGTGAGAAGATAACAAGAATCTCGGAGAACGCTCATGCTCTTTATGCCCGTTACGAGCCTCAGGCGATTAACCATCGCGGCGATCGCACTCGCATCGATGGGACTGACGGGGGCGGAGGCGCAAGACAAGAAGCCCAACATCCTCGTTATCTGGGGCGACGACATCGGAACCTGGAACATCAGCCACAACAATCGCGGAATGATGGGGTACCAGACCCCGAATATTGACAGGATTGCCAAGGAGGGGGTCTCCTTCACAGACTATTACGGTCAGCAGAGCTGCACAGCCGGAAGAGCCGCATTCATCAACGGCTCTGTGCCTGTGCGCACCGGCATGACCAAAGTCGGCATGCCCGCTGCCAAGGAAGGTTGGCAGAAGACCGACGTGACGATGGCCACCGTGATGAAGTCTCAAGGGTACGCCACCGGTCAGTTCGGCAAGAACCACCAGGGTGATCGCGACGAGCATCTCCCGACCATGCATGGCTTCGATGAGTTCCTCGGCAACCTCTACCACCTCAACGCCGAGGAAGAGCCCGAGAATCGTGACTATCCCGGCGACATGAAACTCGCTAACGGCAAGACGTTCCGTGAGCAGTTCGGTCCGCGCGGCGTGCTCAGCTGCAAGGCCGACGGCAAGGGCGGACAGTCGTGCTCGGACACGGGGCCGCTGACGAGGAAGCGCATGGAGACGGTCGACGAGGAAACCCTCGCGGCCGCCAAGGACTTCATCAGTCGCCAAGTCAAAGCAGGCAAGCCGTTCTTCACATGGTGGAATGCCACCCGGATGCATTTCCGCACCCACGTCAAGAAGGAGCACACTGGCATCAGCGGCCCGAGCGGCGATGAATATCACGACGGCATGGTCGAACATGACCGGCACGTCGGCGAGCTTCTCAAGCTCGTCGATGATCTTGGAATCGCAGACAACACCATCGTCTATTATTCGACCGACAACGGCCCTCACTACAACACCTGGCCCGATGCCGGGACGACGCCATTCCACGGCGAGAAGAACTCGAATTGGGAGGGTGCCTATCGTGTACCGGCCTTTGTCCGCTGGCCCGGCAAGTTCCCTGCAGGAGTGACACTCAATGGCATCGTGTCCCACGAGGACTGGCTGCCCACGTTCGCGGCGGTTGCCGGCGCCCCCGACATCAAGGAGAAGCTGCTCAACGGCGTCGAACTCAATGGGCGGACGTACAAGAACTACATCGACGGCTACAACCAGCTCGACTATCTCTCCGGCAAGGTGAAGGAGTCTCCCCGGAAGGAATTCATCTACACTGATGACGGAGGAAACGTGGTGGCCATCCGCGTGATGGACTGGAAGGCAGTTTATGCGGAGAACCGTGCCGACCGTCTGCAGATCTGGAAGGAGCCCTTTGTCCAGCTGCGTGCACCGGACCTCTACAATCTGCGCCGTGATCCCTTCGAGAAGGCAAAAATCGGTGCCAACACTTACGAGGACTGGTACATCGACCGCGCATACCTTCTCGGGCCCATGCAGGTCGTGGCCAGCAAGTTCCTGCTCACGCTCAAGGAATTTCCACCGAGCCAGGCACCCGGCGACTGGAGCCTTAGCTCGCTCGAAAAGCAGATCAAGAGCTTGAACTTGGGCGGCAACTGATTGCCCATTCCGGCGGGGCGCTTCAGGACGGAGCGCCCCCTTTTTTCTCGGTAGCGGGGCCAGTAGTAGGCCAGGCGAATAGCATGCATGATCACGCCGCATGCTTCGTCTGGCCTAACGGTGGTTTAATTCTAGTCAGGAGACACGCCGTGAAAGCACTTACGTGGGCGCTTGCAATCGGGGTGGTTTGTTCAAGCTTCAGCAGCGAAGCCATCGCCGCCGACCCTCTGGCCTCATGGAACGACACCGGCCCCAAACAGGCTATCATCGCCTTCGTGGAGAAGGTTACGAAAGAAGGCTCACCCGGCTTCGTGCCCCCTGCCGCGCGCATTGCGACCTTCGACAACGACGGCACGCTGTGGGCCGAGCAGCCGATGTACTTTCAGCTCGCGTTCGCAATCGACCGCGTCAAGACCTTGGCGCCTCAGCATCCGGAATGGACCGACAAAGGGCCCTTTGCCTCGCTGCTCAAGGGCGATCTCAAAGACATGCTCGCTGGTGGCGAGCGCGCAATCGCGGAAATCGTGATGGCTTCCCATGCAGGAATGACATCCGAGGAGTTTGCGAGGATCGCGAAGGACTGGATCGATACGGCAAAGCACCCCAAGACCGGGAGGCTCTACAAAGACATGGTCTATCAGCCGATGCTCGAGCTGCTTTTGTATCTGCGGTCGAACGGCTTCAAGACCTTCATTGTCTCGGGTGGCGGCATCGAGTTCATGCGCCCATGGACGGAAGCGACCTACGGCATCCCGCCGGAGCAGGTCGTCGGCTCCAGCATCAAAACCAGATTCGAGATGCGAGATGGCCAGCCCGTGCTGGTCCGGCTGCCTGAGATCAACTTCATCGACGACAAGGCCGGTAAGCCTGTCGGAATCCAAATGCACATCGGCCGCCGGCCAATAGCGGCCTTTGGAAATTCGGATGGCGACTTGGAGATGCTGCAGTGGACATGCAGTGGGGAGAGCGCGCACTTCTGCCTCTATGTGCATCACACGGATGGTGAGCGCGAGTACGCCTATGATCGCAAGTCGCACATTGGCCGCCTGGACAAGGGCCTAGACGTGGCTACCCTGCAGCGCTGGACGATTGTCGAGATTGCCGACCCGTATGCGCGCGTGCTCGTCGC
>CAZSNH010000082.1:0-2641 GCA_964607855.1 uncultured Hyphomicrobium sp.
CCTTTCGTGCCCATCGAGTGCGGCCGCAGAGCTGCTAACCGGCCATTTACCTAGCCTACGCGCCTTGGACGCCACATATTGAACATCATTCAGTTTCATATATATTGCATCATGAACGAGGTTCATAATGACAGTCTGCGAAGGAGGTAGGCCATGCTTCGAAGAATTCAGAGACTTGTGAACGGGGTTCTTGGGAGCGCTTCGCGTGTTGCGGAGGGGCTGTATGATCAGGAGGCCCGATTGGCGCTGCAACGCGGCCGCCCGCCAGACTGGAAATTGCGGCTGAACCGGCCCCCGCTGGAGCCAAATTTGACGCCCAAAACCCCTAATCGCCCCGTTCCTTAACCACATTTGCGTTACGTCTTGAGGCCAAGAATTGATCCGCGCGGGGCCTATGCCCCAGTCACCGCATTAAGACAACTGGAACAGACCCATGTTTGCTTCCCTTCTCGCCAGCCGCCGCTTCGGACCATTGTTCTGGTGTCAATTCCTGTCGGCGCTCCTCGACAACTTCGTCAAGAACGCGCTCGTGATCCTGATCCTCTTCAAGGTCGGGTCTGAGCAGGGCGGCGCGCTCGTCACTCTGGCAGGGGCGGCGCTTGTCGCTCCGTTCTTCTTCCTTTCGGCGCTGGGCGGCGAGCTCGCCGACCGGCACGACAAGGCGGTGATGGCGGAATGGCTGAAGCGCGCCGAGATCCCCGTCGCGCTGTTGTCGGCTGCGGGCTTTATGCTCCATTCCATCCCCGTCCTGTTCGCGGCGCTCATTTGCTATGGATGCATTGGCGCTCTCTTTGGTCCGATCAAATACGGCATTTTGCCGGAGCAGCTCGAAACCGAAGAGCTCCCCGCGGGCAACGCACTGATCGAGGGTGCAACATTCCTCGCAATTCTTGCGGGCACGATCGCAGGTGGCGTCGCAGCTAGCCTCAATGGCATGTCGTGGCTCGTCGCCGCGACCGTGGTGACCCTCGCCGCTCTCTGCTGGGCAACCGCACGCATGATCCCGAAGTCGGCGCCGGCCGCCCCCGAACTCGCGATTACCGGGAACCCCCTTGTCTCGACATTCGCGCTTCTCGGCGATCTTCATGCCGACAAGCGTCTTTGGATCGGCGGCCTGATCACGAGCTGGTTCTGGCTCGTCGGCCTCATCGCGCTTTCGCTCCTGCCGGTGCTGCTCAAGGATGCGTTCGGGGGCAGCGAAAACCTGGTCACGGCCGGGCTCGTGGTGTTCACGCTCGGCATTGCGGTTGGATCCTATCTCGCCGCCCGCGTCAGCAAGAACCGCCCCAATATGGCACTCGTGCCCGTTGGCGCATTCCTCATGGGCCTCTTCTCGCTCGATCTCTCCTGGACGGCCGCAGGCGTCACGCGCGCGGCGGTGCCACTCGATCTCCAGGGGCTTCTCACGACTGTTGCAGGCTGGCGCGTTCTCACCGACCTCTTCGGTCTCGCGGTCGCGGGCGGACTCTTTATCGTGCCCTCGTTCAGCGCCGTGCAGGCCTGGGCGCCGCACGACAAGAAGGCGCGCGTGATTGCGGCATGCAACATACTTTCGGCCGCCTTCATGACGGCCGGCAGCATAGCGACCGCAGCTCTCCAGAACTCAGGCTTCTCTCTCTCGAGCCTCTACCTAATCCTCGGCGGGCTCAATTTCGTGGTGATGGGGCTCGTCATGTTCGCCTGGGGCAAGGACGGCGTGAAGGATCTCGGTCTCTTCCTCTTCAAGACGTTCCTGGGCCTCGAGGTCGTCGGCCGCGAGAACCTGCCCAAGGCGGGCGAGCGCGCCATCATAGCTCCCAACCACGTGAGCTTGCTCGATGCCGCCCTTCTTCATTCCATCATGCCAGATCACGCTGCATATGCGGTCGACACTGGCATGGCCAACAATTGGTGGGTGAAGCCGTTCCTGAAGCTCGTCAAGTCGCATGCCATCGATCCAACGAAGCCGTTGAATACGCGTCATCTCATTCAATCGGTGAAGGGGGGAGAATCGCTCGTCATCTTCCCCGAGGGGCGCCTCACAGTGACTGGCGGCCTCATGAAGGTCTACGACGGCACGGCCATGATCGCCGACAAGGCCGACGCCATCGTCGTGCCGGTTCGCATCGACGGGCTCGAGCGCAGTTACTTTGGCTATCTCAACCGCTTTCAGACGAAAAAGGCTTGGTTTCCGAAAACGACGGTCACCATCCTGCCGCCCGTCAAGCTTCCCGTCGATCCGGTGCTCAAGGGCAAGACCCGCCGTCAGGCCGCGGGTGCCGCGCTCCAAGACATCATGGTCAATACGGCCGTCATGACGGCGAAGCTCGACCAGACGCTTTTCGAAGCTCTCGCTGAAGCGAAGAGAACACGCGACACGGGAAAGCCCGCCATCGAGGATGCGCTGGGCACGAAGCTCACCTATCGCCGGCTCCTGACCGGCGCCCAGGTCTTATCGGCGAAGCTCGAGCCCTTGTCTGCCGAAGGCGATGCGGTCGGCGTGCTTCTCCCCAACGCGGCCGGTGTTGCGGTGACCTTCTTCGCCCTGCAGTCGATAGGCCGCGTGCCCGCGATGCTGAACTTCACGGCTGGCCCCCAGAACGTCGCTGCCGCATGCACGGCGGCCAAGGTGAGAGTGGTCCTGACGTCGCGCGCCTTCATT
>CAZSNH010000082.1:2651-9246 GCA_964607855.1 uncultured Hyphomicrobium sp.
GGTCGTGGACGCGGTGACGGCCCGCCTCGGCGAGATCATTGCAAAGCTCGAAGCGCAGGCCAAGATCGTCTATCTCGAGGACGTCAAGGCAAGCATTGGTCTTGCCGATAAGGTGCGAGGGCTTCTCGCAGGCAGCAAACCCAAAGCCTCGCGCAAGGCGGATGATCCCGCCGCCATCCTCTTTACGTCGGGCTCGGAAGGCACGCCTAAGGGCGTGGTGCTCAGCCACAAAAACCTCCTTGCCAACGCTTTTCAATGCTTGCACCGCATCGCCGTCAACGGCCAGGACAAGGTGTTCAACGTGATGCCGGTGTTCCACTCCTTCGGCCTCACGGGCGGACTGGTGATGCCTCTCATCGGCGGCGTGCCAGTTTATCTCTATCCTTCGCCGCTCCACTATCGCATCGTGCCCGAGCTTGTATACGGCTCGAACGCGACGATTCTCTTCGGCACCGATACGTTCCTCAACGGCTATGCACGCGCTGCCCACCCCTACGACTTCCATCGCGTGCGTCTCATCGTGGCAGGCGCCGAGGCGGTGAAGGAGCGCACGCGCCAGATCTATATGGATAAGTTCGGCGTGCGTATCCTCGAAGGCTACGGCGTAACCGAGACGGCACCCGTGCTCGCCATTAACACGCCGCTCGCCAACAAGCCGGGAACGGTGGGCCGGCTTGCGCCCCTCATGGAGGCGCGTCTCGATCCCGTGCCCGGTATTACGGAGGGCGGGCGCCTCTACGTACGCGGTCCCAACGTCATGCTGGGCTATATGCGTGCCGAGAAGCCGGGCGTCCTCGAGCCGCCGGCGGGCGGCTGGCACGACACCGGCGACATCGTGGCAATCGATGCGCAGGGTTTCATTTCGATCAAGGGCCGGGCCAAGCGCTTTGCCAAGATCGGCGGCGAAATGGTCTCGCTCTCGGCCGTCGAAGCCATGAGCGCCGAACTGTGGCCGCAACTCATGACGGTCGTTGTCTCCGTGCCCGATGCCCGTAAAGGAGAGAAGATCATACTTCTCACGACGGACCCGGCGTGCACACGCGAAGCCTTCCTCCGCCATGCCAAAGCGAAAGGGGCGAGTGAGCTCCAGGTGCCCTCCGAAGTACTCGTCGTCGAAAGGATACCTCTGCTTGGCTCCGGCAAGCCGGATTATGTGGCAGCACTTGCTCTTGCCAAAGAAAAGCTCGCCGCGCGGCCTGCGAAGGCGGAAGCGCTTGTCCCCGAGCCCGTCGTGCGATCGGCGTAAGGGGTGAGAAATGATCGTAATCGAATGAGAGCTGGCCTGGCCCCACTTCGAGCCCGTCGATCCTGGCCCCGAGGCTTCGCAATCGGAGCTTCGCATTGAGCCCGCCGCTAAATCCGCCATCTGTTGAGCCATCACAAAGGGCTCGTTCGTTTGCCATGAGAAGAGCAGATGACGGTGCTGGGTATCAGGCATCAGGCACCGGTGCCGAGCGCATCGAGGATTGGGCACGCGCGCTGAGAGCCAGGCTGGCAGGCGTCGGTCATCGCCTTGAGAGCCCGCTCGAGCCTCCTCAAACTCCGAATCTTGCCGCGAACCTCCTCAAGATGGCGCACCGTCATGTCCTTCGTCTCTGCGCAGGCCATGGCTCCGCGATCCGCAAGCGCGAACAGAGTGCGAATTTCGCCGAGCGAGAAGCCGAGCTCACGGCCGCGGCGGATGAACTCAAGCCGGCGCACCTTGTGATCGTCGTAGATGCGGTGACGGCCCTCGGTACGTGGCGGCTTCGGCAGCAGGCCGGCGCGCTCATAATAGCGAATGGTCTCGATATTGACCCCGGTTCGTTTGGCGGCATCGCCGATCAGTAATGGCATCAGGGGCGATCTCGGCTTCATGAGGGCAAACTCCACGCTTGCATCTGTAGTGGCTACAGATTGTAGACTTGTCTCTCACCGCAATCCACCGCGGTTTTTTTCGGGAGAGATTCGATGATCGCAAAATTGATGCTTGCCGTTCTGGTGCTACCTTCGCTCGGCGCAACGGCTTACGCGATATGCCCGCTTTGTCCATAGCGAAGTGAGCCCCCCGGAGACGAGCTCGGGCGCTAACGCTAGACTGCGAACCGGAGGTTCCATGCTAGAAAAAATTCTGGCCGGGAGTGGCGCTGCCGCGGCCCTGGCAGCGTCCATGTGCTGCGTCGTGCCGCTCAGTCTCACCGCTCTCGGTGTGAGCGGCGCGTGGCTCGCAAGTTTCTCGGTGCTCGCGCCCTATCAAACGGGGCTGCGCGCGCTGGCCATCATCCTGCTCGGGACGGGGTTCTGGATCGTGTATGGGCGTCCGGCCAAAGGCGCTGAAGGCAGCTCATGCGCCATCACCTCGTCGCAGCGTGGGACAAAAGGCGCTTTGTGGCTCGGTGCCATAGTGATGGCTTTGGTGCTGACGTCCGGATGGTGGCAACAGTTCATAAGCTGAGGAGGGTTGGATCCCTTCGATGAGATCGAGAGGCCCGAAAGTGGTAAAACGGCGATCGACAATCACTTGCCCTGTCTGCGGCCATCGCTCGGTCGAGACCATGCCGACCAACATGTGCCAGTACATTTACGACTGCAGAGGCTGTGGTGCGTCGTTGAAACCGAAGAAAGGCGATTGCTGCGTCTTTTGCTCCTATGGCTCCGTGCCCTGCCCGCCGGTGCAAGAGGCGCGTGACGGATCGCGCCAATGAGCGCAAGTGGCCCTCTGGCATTCCCCGCTGCGCGGTGTGCTTTGAGTTCCGGGGAAACTCGACGATGTGGAGGGGTTTTCTCTTGCCAAAGAAAAGCTCGCCCTGCGCCCCGCCAAGCCCGAGGCGCTCGTGCCAGAACCACCCGCTCCCGTCGCGCGTTCCGCGTCGGCGTGATCGAGCGAGTTATTCGAGGGTGAGCCGTATTGGCTTCAAGGGCAGGCCCTCGAGGCGGGCTTCCCATGTTTCACCGGCAAAGCAGAGCGGGGCAGGAGTAAGTGTGCCCGTCGTCAGCGTTTCGCCGGCGGCGAGCGGAGGGCTTTCGGGATCTTCTGCCAAAACGTCGACGAGATACTTGAGGACTTGCAGCGGGCCGTCGAAGACGTCGGTGCCGTGGCCCTGATAGGTGAGCGTGCCGTTGCGATAGAGCTCGACGTCGAAATGCGAAAGAGTTTGGGCGGTAATCGGTCCGCAGGGGGCGATCGGCAGCGGCTCACCGATGCGCAGGCGCGCGTGAAGGCCGAAGCCCGCGATTGTATCGGAGGCAGCGAACTTCCATCCCGGATACAGGGATTGCACGATCTCGAAGCCAAGGGCCACGGAGCCGATACAACTGAAGAGTTCGTCCTCGTTCATGCCGTGCTGAGGCGCGCGCACGAGGTGGAGCGAGATCTCTGGCTCGATCCGGGGCTCGGGGAAACCGGAAAGGCTCATGCGCTCGCCGAGGGCTGCGAATGTGCCAACCGTCGTGTCGTACATCGTGCTCCAGATGGGTGCGGCAACCCCGAACTCGGCGCGCACTTTGCCGTTCGTAAATCCGATCTTTCTCCCGACCGGCCTTTCTCCCCGAGCGATGCGCAGCCGCCGGGCAGCATTGCCGACCTGATAGGCTTGAGCGAGCGTGAGGGCGCCGGCCTGGCGCTCGGAGAAGGCGGTCGTCTGACGGCCCGTACCCAGGAGCGCAACCATTTCTGCGGCGATCTTTTCGATATGGAACGTCATGGGTTGGCTTGTCTTGGCTTGAACTTGATATCAGATGCAATCGAAATGAGCCTAGCCGTCGATTGGAGCAGGAAGCGGGTGCATGCCGCCGGTCTGGCGCAGGGCTTCTCCGAGCACCATTGCGGCTGCGACCGCAACATTGAGCGATCTCAGACCTGCGCGCATCGGAATGGCGATGCGATCGCTTGCGTCAGCATGGACGTGGCCGGGAACGCCAGCGCTTTCGCGCCCCAGCAAGAGAACGTCATCAAATCGAAAGGCGAAGTTCACGTAGGGCAATGCGGCGTGCGACGAAAGTAGAACAAGGCGAGGAACGGGCACCATAATCCGCCTGGCGCTCTGAAAGGCCTCCCAGCTGTCGTGCCGTTTTATGATTGCTTTTTCGAGATAATCGAGACCGGCCCGCTTCAGTGCGCGATCGCTCAAGTCGAATCCCGCGGGCCCAATGATATCCACCGGTACTCCCATACATGCGGCCAAGCGGAGAATTGTTCCGCAATTCTGAGGGATATCGGGTTGAAAGAGTGCAAGTCTCATGATGCTCGATGCCAAGAGAGTTGATGGGGCCGTGCGCCAAATTGCCTCTAGGTTACTCGACTTTCCGCGCCTTGAGAGGCTACCCAAACGGTGTCAAATACGGCCGCTGAGCAAGACAACTCGATGAAGGGGTGCATTCAACGCCGAAGGGAGATGGGCGCCAAGGCCTGCTTCGGCATGACGGAGCGATCTCACGAGGTCGGTTGAGATCGCGCAAGTTCATCCTGGCGGGCATCCGGCACAAATCTTTCCGTGCACGCCATTCAAATTAGCATCGGAGGCACACGTGGCATCTCAAATTGATGATCACGACAATGAAATGGGACGCCGGGATTTTCTGATCGTCGCCGGCAACACGTTTGCGGCCATCGGCGCCGCAGCAGCGATGTGGCCTTTCATTCAACAGATGAACCCCGATGCCGGTGCTCAGGCTCTGGCCTCCATCGAAGTCGACTTGTCCCCTATCAAGGAAGGTCAGGCCATCACCGTCATGTGGCGCGGCAAGCCGGTCTTTATCCGGAACCGAACCAAGGAAGAAATCGAGAAAGCAGCGAAGGACGATGCGGCCGCTCTGACCGACCCCTCCGCGCGCAACATGGCGCTGCCCGAGTCGACGCCGGCTGCGGATGCCAACCGCGTGAAGAAGGGTCATGAGAACTGGCTGGTGCTTGTCGGCATATGCACGCACCTCGGCTGCATTCCGAAAGGCCAGTCGATGACGGATACCAAGGGGGACTTCGGCGGCTGGTTCTGCCCTTGCCACGGCTCGCACTACGACACCTCGGGACGCATTCGTCAGGGTCCAGCACCGCGCAATCTCGACGTGCCAGTCTATGAGTTCGTATCCGACACAAAGATCAAGATCGGCTGAGGAGAGCGAGAGACATGTCCAATCACGCTTCGACCTATGAGCCGAAATCGCGTTCTGCCAAGTGGTGGGACGAGCGCCTGCCCATAGCGCGCTTGATGCACAGCCAGTTCGTGGATTTCCCGACCCCGCGCAATCTCAACTACCTTTGGACATTTGGCGGCATCCTGACCTTCTTCCTTGCGGCCCAGATTCTCACCGGCATCGTGCTCGCCATGCATTACCAGCCAAGCGCTGCGGAGGCCTTCAATTCGATTGAGCACATTCGCCGCGACGTCAACTACGGCTGGATGATCCGCAACATGCATGCAGTCGGCGCCTCGATGTTTTTCGTCGCGGTCTACATTCATATTTTCCGCGGTCTTTACTACGGGTCTTACAAGGCCCCGCGCGAAGTACTCTGGATCCTCGGCGTGTTCATTCTGCTCGCCATGATGGCAACCGCCTTCATGGGATACGCGCTCCCCTGGGGCCAGATGAGTTTCTGGGGCGTCACCGTCATCACCAACCTTTTCTCGTCGCTCGATGGGGTCATCAGCGGTTTGGGAACGGCCATCGTCGAATGGCTGTGGGGCGGATACGCAGTGACCGGCGTCACCCTCAATCGCTTCTACTCGCTCCACTATCTCCTGCCCTTCGTAATCGCCGGACTTGTGATCCTCCACATCTGGGCACTGCATGTTTCGGGGCAGAACAATCCAACGGGCCTCGACATCAAGACAAAGTCGGACTCGGTGCCGATGTTTCCTTATGCTGTGTCCAAGGACTCGGTCGGCCTCTTCGCTTTCCTGCTGCTCTTTGCTTGGTTCATCTTCTTCCTTCCTGACTACCTCGGACATTCCGACAACTATATCGAAGCCAATCCGCTTTCGACGCCCGCGCACATCGTGCCGGAATGGTACTTCCTGCCATTCTATGCCATCCTGCGCGCGTTCACCGGAAACTTCCTGGGCTTCATCCCGCTCGGCGCGAATGCCAAGCTTATTGGCGTCATCGCCATGTTCGCAGCGGTTCTCGTGCTCATCTTTGTGCCATGGCTCGATACGAGCCGCGTGCGTTCGGCGAAGTACCGGCCGATCTTCAAGTGGTGCTTCTGGGGTTACGTCTTTACGTGCCTTGCATTGGGCTATCTCGGCTCGAAGCCTGCCGAGGGCGCTTATGTGACATGGTCTCAGATCTTCACCGTCGCGTATTTCGCCTTCTTCCTCGTCGTGATGCCGATCGTTGGCATCATCGAGACGCCGAGACAGCTGCCGCGATCGATTTCAGAATCCGTGCTCGGCAAGTCGGGCGCGGCTCAAAACAAGCAGTGAGCGGAGGAACGAAATCCATGATCAGAAAGTTCCCGAGCATCACAGTCGCCGGCGTGTCGATGGCCTTGCTCCTTGGCACGCCTGCTGCGTTCGCAGCCTCGGACGGCGCCCATATCGAGCGTCAGCAGTGGTCTTTCGCCGGCCTCAGAGGGCAGTTTGATCGCGAGCAGCTGCGCCGTGGCTTTCAGGTCTAC
>CAZSNH010000083.1:0-9236 GCA_964607855.1 uncultured Hyphomicrobium sp.
AGCAGCGTTTCTCCGGAAGTGAAGAAGGCCAAGATTCCTGTGATCGCCGAATAGCCAATGCCAAAGAGCATCGATTTATCAGGAGAAAATGGTGATGTGATGGCCAGCACGATCGCAATGAGGAGCAGCGCGCTCATCGCCTTTTGCCCGTAATAGGCGTTTCCGCTGCCCGGCAGCAGCGTGTTGAGCAGATAGGCTGTTCGTGCCGCGGGTGGAGAGTGCGCGGAAGGTGTGCTGTTTGCAGCGAAGGGAAGCGCGTCCGCTGGGAGCACTGCGGTCCCCGGCAAATCGGACGCACCGGTGATCGAAGGAACGGGTATGGCGAGCAAGGCCTCTTTGGCCGGAGACGCCGACACAGACAACCTCGAGGTCTGCACCTCCGTCTGCGGAGGCAGTGGCGGGGGGCTTAAAGTCACGTCGACGTCGAATTTGGGCGCGACTAGCACTGGGTCTTGAGCGGGCAGCTCGGGGGCCTTGTTTTTCCGATTCCAGGTCATGAGCAGCATGAGCCCGAGAAGAGCTGCGATTATGCTGGAGAACCAAGTCGACATCGGGACGCCCGAAAGCAAACCGAGTGCTGGAATCCCGAAGGGCGCATTTGCGAGCCGTTTCAACCGCTCAAGCTCTTTGCGCCGCGCGGTATCGACAGCTCCGGTTACGACAGCCTCGTTCATTAGAGAGAGTGCCTGCTCGCAGGCCATTTCATCGCGCTTGGCGCAGAGATTCTGCAGCCTGTCTATTTCGCCCAATATCTCGGCGGCTCTTGTTTCGGCAGCTTTTTGGGCCTTTGCGGCTTCCTCAGCCTTTCGGGCCGCTTCCGCCTCAGCAGCTTTTGCGGCTTCGGAATGCTTGGCCTCGGCCTCCTTCAACTGGGCAATCTCGGCTTCGAGCGCGCGGATCTTTTCTTCGGCGGCCAATCTGAGCTTCGTTTCTTCCTCGAAAAGGGACGCGGCCGATTTTGGTGCGGTTCCGGGTCGCGTGGCAGCGGGGGCGGACAGCTGAGCAGCGACGCCAGGTTTTGCGCCTTCCTTGTAGCAGAAGGTATTGCCTGTTTTCTCGACGAAGAGACAGAGACCCAAGTCATCGTTGGCATTGGGCGCGGCCAAGTTGCCGTTTACGGTGAAATCCTCATCCGTTCCGCCGACAGTGGTTCTGTTTCCCGACGGCCAGAGATAAGAGGTTTCGCCGGTTGATGCAGTCTTGGTCGCCGCACAGGATTTCTGGTCGGCAATCTTTCCATCTCGCAGGATGGTGCACATGCCGGCAGGTTTCAACGAGGTGGGCTTTGCTCGCGGAGATGCGACACTCGTGGTCCACGTCAGGTCTTCGGCGGCGGGGGCCTGAACAGGAGGCACGCCCTGAGCCGCAGCTGCCTCAGCGACCGTTATCGTCGCGGCAAGTGCCAACAGTGCTCTCGTCAACGTCATGTTCGGACCCGTTCCCCCGAATGCCCGAACGCCACGCTGCCCCAAGAGCAGAATCGGACAACGGGATAATACCGTCAATTTGGGTCCTGCCACAGCAAGCATGCCTTATCTGGGGAAAAACTGTTCAAGAATGGGCTCGATGCTGGCGGCGATAACCGAGGAATTAGGCCGTTTTTGTGGGAACGAGCTGCACTTCCCCTTCCGAAAGCGTGAGTGCGATTTCTCCACGCTTGAGGCGCAGTGCGTCCTCTCCAAATAGATTCCGGCGCCAGCCTCTGAGTGCCGCGATATCGGGCTCGGCTTCCAAGGCAATGCGTTCAAGATCTTCAGATGTTGCAATAAGTTTAGGTGCCACTTTGGATTTTGCTGCTGATGCCTTGAGCAGAACCTTGAGCAGCTCAGTGGTCGCCGTGGCTTTCGGTGACATGGGCTGGGCGTGATTGATCTGGGGGATGCTCTTGGGATCACGGGCCAAACCAGCTCGTACCGCCTCCAGAATTTCCTTGGCACGCGAGGATCGGGCAAAACCCTCGCTCAAGGTTCGCAGTTCCGCAAGCTTCTCGGGCGTGGTCGGGGACAGGTTCGCAATATCATAAAGGGCTTCGTCGCGGATGATCCGGCCCCGCGGCACGTTCTGCGACTGAGCCAGGCGCTCGCGCCAAGCCGCGAGTTCCATGAGTACCCCCAAGGCGCGCCGGTTCTTGACCCGAAGCTTGAGCCGCCGCCAGGCTTCATCTGGGTGCTGTTCATAGGTTTTGGGATCGGTGAGCGTCGCGAGCTCCTCGGATAGCCACTCGGCTCGGCTGGATTTGTCGAGCTCACTGCGCAGGTGCAGGTAAACGTCGCGCAAATGCGTGACGTCGGCGAGTGCGTAGGTGAGCTGATGCTCAGAGAGCGGCCTCCGGCTCCAATCCGTGAAGCGCGAAGACTTGTCGAGATCGACGCCGGTGATCTTCTTTACGAGGTTGACGTAGCTGGCACTTTCACCGAACCCGCAGACCATGGCGGCAACCTGTGTATCGAAGAGCGGCTCGGGAATGATGCCGGAGGCGGCATAGACGATTTCCACGTCTTGGCGCGCCGCGTGGAAAACCTTCACGACGCCCTTGTCGGCCATCAATTTCCAGAACGGCGCGAGATTGATCCCCGGCGCCATCGGATCGATCATGGCTTCGAGGCTGGGGCCGGCGAGCTGGATGAGGCAGAGCTGAGGCCAAAACGTCGACTCGCGCATGAATTCCGTATCGACAGCCACGAAATCGGACGTCGAGAATTCCTTGCAGGCGCGTGCTAGCTCTTCGGTGGAGGTAATGAGGTGCATGTTTGGCGGATATATCTGAGTTCTTTTGTTATGTCGCGGCGCTTCGGCGCCATGCCTATCCGCGTTTTGAGACGTGCGTTAACCCGGGCTTTCTCACCTTTCCCGATCTTTCTCCGTTAACTCTGCCAATCCACCTAAAGTCAATTGAACATTTGATTTAATCCCAGCTCAGTCTGTTGAGGCAAGCGAAACGGGATCTCTGACAAGGTGAAATATGGCTGAATTCACCGTGTACGAGCAATTATTGCTTGAGCTGGTCAACCGGGCCCGCCTTGATCCCGCTGCCGAGGCCAAGCGGCTCGGCATAGGTCTTAATTCCGGGCTGGTGTCGGGAACGATTACAGCAACAGCCAAGCAGCCCCTCGCCACGAACGATCTCCTCGAGGCATCTGCACTCGCGCACAGTCAGTGGATGCTTGCCACCGACGTCTTTTCGCACACGGGCGTCAACAGTTCCAATCCGGGGCAGCGGATGGCGGATGCGGGTTATGTTTTCGAGGGATCCTGGAGTTGGGGTGAGAACATTGCCTGGCAGGGAACGACCGGAACGCCGGACGTTGAAACCTATACGCTGACGCTGCATGACAACCTGTTCAGGAGCCCCGGTCACCGAGTGAACATCCTCTCCGACAGCTTCCGCGAGATGGGTGCTGGCATCGCGGAAGGGCAATTCCAGTATGGATCGACCGTCTACAACTCCGTCATGGCGACCGAGAATTTCGCCCGCTCGGGCAGCAGCTATTTCGTGACCGGCGTCGCAATATCCGATGCGGACGGCGATAGCTTCTACGACATCGGGGAGGGCCAAGCCGGCATTACCGTTCGGGTGAGTTTGGGGGGCGTACTCAAAGGCTCAGATTCGACCGGCACCGCGGGTGGCTACGTGGTGGCGAGTAGCGGGGGAATGGTCGATGTAACGTTTTCGGGCGGCGGGCTCGCCTCCGACGTGACGGTGAGCATCGTCATGGGCGCGGCCAACGCCAAAGTCGACCTTGCCGGTACGGACGAAATACTCTCCTCCGTCAGCGCCACCTTGGGCACGGGAGCGCAAGCTCTCACGCTTCTCGGAATAGCCAATCTCTCAGGCACCGGCAACGCGGGGGCGAACCAGATCAAAGGAAATGCTGGCTCGAACTCACTATACGGAGCAGGAGGCGACGATACGCTGACCGGCGGATTGGGCCGCGATATACTTTCCGGCGGCGAAGGCTTCGACACTTTCGATTACAACGCCGTAGCAGAGACGGGCAAATCAGCCACCACGCGCGACCGCATACTCGACTTTGTGCAAGGAGAAGATCAGATCGATCTTTCCTCGATCGATGCCTATTCGAAACTCGGCGGCGATCAGGCGTTCACTTGGCGCGCCACGTCGGGTTTCAGTGGCGGATCGGGGCAGATCCGATTCGTGAAGCAGGATCTCACCGGTTCCCTCAATGATCGTACAATTGTCTCAGGTGACATCAACGGCGACAAGCGCGCCGATTTCCATATCGAGCTCGCTGGGCTCCACAACCTCACGGCCGACGATTTCATTCTCTGAGGAAAAGGAAAAAGAGGGCGTCGTTCAGGTGTCGGAGCGCGCGCCGGTCGGTGTGAGCGTCATCAGGTAGCTGCCAAGTTCGCACTTCTCCTCGTCGGTCAGCGACCAATCGCCCAAGTCTGTTCCGGCACTGTCCGTAAGTGGAGGGGACATGGGCTGCGGCGGCGGCCCGCGCAGGACCGACCCCATAATTCTCAGCTCGCCCATCAATCGTGCGACGAGATCGGCCATGTCGCCGATGGTGGACCTTTCCGGAGTGTTAAGGACTTGGCGCAGCTTCTGGGCCAGCGGATGGACGGGCTCGAAGTCGGGTGCCAACGCCTCGGGGTTTTTTGGTTCCTCGGCCCCTTCTTTTATGAGCGAAGGAATGAGGACGACGGCGGGGGATTTTGTGACCATGGCTTTCGCAAGTGATTTTAGGGGCCAACGAGGACGCGCGGCGGTCCTGCCCGCCGATGGTTTTCGATTCGTGACCAATTAGCGTTAAGACTTGGTTAACGCCGGCCTGGCGCGTGCGCAGTGGCGGCCTTGACATTCGGGGGGGCGCGTGCGCTTTTCCGCCTCCGAACGAGGGTTAACCAGACGAGCGTGCGGACGGAAAACATGACCGATTCCAAGGTGAAGAAGGCGGGCGCAGTCCCGGTCGGCGAGACGCTACACCGTTATCGGTCTCATACTTGCGGGGCCCTTCGGAAAAGTGACATCGGCCGGATCGCACGCCTCTCGGGATGGGTGCATCGCGTCCGCGACCACGGCGGCGTTCTCTTCATCGATCTGCGCGACCACTATGGACTGACGCAAGTCGTCGCCGACCCGGACAGCCCGGCGTTCAATATGGCCGAGAAGGTCCGCTCCGAATGGGTGATCCGCGTCGACGGCAAAGTGCGTGCCCGTCCTGAGGGCACGACGAATGCCGAGCTGCCGACCGGGGAGGTAGAAGTTTACGCAAGCGAGATCGAGGTGCTCTCCGAAGCGAAAGAGCTGCCCGTTCCCGTGTTCGGTGAACCCGATTATCCAGAGGACCTGCGTCTCACCTACCGTTTCCTCGATTTGAGGCGCGAGACGCTGCACGCCATCATCATGAAGCGTCTCGAGATCACGCGCTCGATCCGCCGTCGCATGCACGATGCAGGCTTCAATGAGTTCCCGACGCCCATTCTGACAGCCTCGTCGCCGGAGGGGGCGCGCGATTTTCTCGTGCCGTCGCGCCTGCATCCCGGCAAGTTTTACGCCCTTCCCCAGGCTCCGCAGCAGTACAAGCAGCTCCTGATGGTTTCGGGCTTCGACCGCTATTTCCAAATCGCACCCTGCTTCCGCGACGAGGACCCGCGCGCGGACCGGCTGCCCGGTGAATTTTACCAGCTCGACGTCGAGATGAGCTTCGTCGAGCAGGAGGACATCTTCTCCACCATGGAACCGATTCTAACGGGACTGTTCGAGGAGTTCGCGAATGGCAAGCCGGTGACCAAGAACTGGCCGCGCATTCCTTATGACACCGCGATCGCCAAGTACGGCACCGATAAGCCGGACTTGAGGAACCCCATCGAGATGGCGGATGTCACCGAGCACTTCCGCGGCTCTGGCTTCAAGGTGTTCGCGGGCATGATCGAGAAGGACCCGAAGGTGCGGGTGTGGGCTATTCCTGCGCCCACAGGGGGATCACGTGCCTTCTGCGATCGCATGAACTCCTGGGCGCAGGGCGAAGGTCAGCCTGGTCTCGGCTACGTGTTTTGGCGCGAGGAGGAAGGTGCTGCGGGGGCAGGCCCCATCGCCAAGAACATCGGTCCCGAGCGGGCGGCGGCCATACAAAAACAATTGGGCCTCAAGACCGGTGACGCCGTGTTTTTTGCTGCCGGCAACCCCGCCAACTTCTACAAGTTCGCGGGGGCTGCACGCGACCGCGTCGGGCACGAATTGAAACTCATCAAAGAGGACCAGTTCGCATTGGCCTGGATCGTCGACTTCCCGTTCTTCGAGTGGAATGAGGATGAGAAAAAGATCGAGTTCTCGCACAACCCGTTCTCGATGCCGAAGGGCGGCCGCGAGGCGCTCGAAGCCGCCGAGAAGGAGGGTCGCGATGCGATTTTGGCCCTCAAGGCCAACCAGTACGACGTCGTCTGCAACGGTTACGAGAT
Source organism: uncultured Hyphomicrobium sp. (assembly GCA_964607855.1). GTDB lineage: Bacteria > Pseudomonadota > Alphaproteobacteria > Rhizobiales > Hyphomicrobiaceae > CAZSNH01. The sequence goes on from CAZSNH010000083.1 coordinate 6,427, forward strand.
CGCGTCTGGATCAGTGCGTAACCACTTGCCTGAGACGATGGTGAAGGCTTTCGAGATCACGGGACTGGGGCGCGCGGATGTTGAGAGCAAATTCGGCGGCCTCTATCGTGCGTTCCAGTACGGCGCTCCACCGCACGGGGGCATGGCGGCCGGCATCGAGCGCGTCGTGATGCTCTTGACCGGCTGCAAGACCGTGCGCGAGGTGGCGCTCTTCCCGATGAACCAGCAAGCGGCGGACCTGCTCATGAATGCCCCCTCTGAGGCAACGCCCAAGCAATTGCGCGAGCTTTCCATCCGGGTTGCAATCGACGCAAGAAAATAACCCCGGCGCGTCAGGCCAGTTCCACGACGTCGCTCACCTGTTCGGGAAGCGAAACTTCCATGCTTTCGCGGGTCCAGACCCCCTTTGCGATGCGCCTGTCGCCGGAGCCCTCGACCGTCACGTCGCCGAAGCCCGCCTTTGCGAATTCGCCGACAATCTGCTCATTGCTGGCGATCTGCTCCAGCCAGCCGAGAGTAAGAGCTGCCTGATAGCGCTTTCCGGAAACGAGAGTGAATTTTGCCATGGTGTTTCGGGACGAGTTCGAGGCGACGTACGGCGAACGGTAAGTTGAACCGGACCTTTTGTGCAAGGCATCTGCTGCGCGGCCGGCATGGTATCGGGCAAGTGCTGTATCGATTGGTAGAGCGGACGCGATGTCTCGCGGCGCGCGACGCCCACTTTTTTCTTCGCATGTAGGATCGCACGCTTGAGAAGAGCGCCCAGCACTTTTTTTGAGGGTTGCCGTCCAAGGCCACACGCCGAGCCGAGGTCCGTTATCCGCTTAGATAATCGACTTGGCATAAAGGTCTGTCCGGCGGTCGCGGAAGAAGCCCCAGTCGGCACGATAGCTCTCGATCTTATCGATGTCGAACGTATGCACGAGGACACCCTCATCCGTACTGCCGAAGGCTTCGACAAGCTCACCCGTGTGGTCGGCAATGAAAGAGTGGCCATAAAATTTCTGCTTCACGCCCTCGTTGTTTTCGAGCCCCGTTCTATTTGCGGCAACTACGGGGATCGCATTCGAGACCGCATGTCCTTGCATCGCGCGTTGCCACATCTTGTGGGTGTCGAGCGCGCAATCATAGGGTTCGGAGCCGATGGCCGTTGGATAAAAAAGCACTTCCGCGCCCATGAGTGTCATGGCGCGCGCGCACTCCGGGTACCACTGGTCCCAGCAGATGCCGACGCCGATGGCGCCTTTTTTCGTCTTCCAGACCTTGAAGCCGGAATCTCCCGGCCGGAAGTAGTACTTCTCCTGATAGCCCGGCCCGTCGGGAATGTGGCTCTTGCGGTAAACGCCCAGGATGTCGCCGTCCGCGTCTGCGATTGCGACGCTGTTATAATAGCGCGGCCCGTCCTTCTCGAAGAACGAGATCGGAATGACGATTTCCAAGTCCTTCGCGAGTTTTCTCATTGCGATTACGCACGGATGCTCGGCGGCGGGATAAGCCGTTTCGAACCACTTCGGGTCCTGTCTGGTGCAGAAATAGATGCCCTGGAACAGTTCGGAGGGCAGCGCGACGTCGGCGCCCTTCTTGGCGGCAGCGCGCACGAGGTTTTCCGTCTTTGCGATATTGTCCTTCATATCGTGGCCGTAGGAGGTCTGGAGGGCCGCGACCGTGATCTTGCGCTTGCTCATCAGAGTGGCTCCTGCTGGGTGATACAGTGAAATGAACCGCCGCCGGCTTCTCCGCATCCCAAAAGAGCGCGCGAGGAGAGGCCGACCACACGGCGGTCAGGAAAAACAGTCTGCAGCGCATCGAGAGCAGCTTGCTCTGTCGGCGTGCCGTAAACCGGAACCACCACGACGCCGTTGGCGATGAGGAAGTTCATGTGGGAAGCAGGGGAAATCTCGCCCCGTGCGTTTATGTACTTCCCCACGCCTGGAATTGGGATGACATCCAGCTTGCCTCCTGCGGCGTCGTTGGCCGCGCGGAGCGTTCGCGCGATGGCTTCGAGCGTGTCGCGATTGGGGTCGTCCGGGCCGACGGCGGTCTGGCAGACGACGCGACCGGGGGCCACAAAACGTGCAATGTTGTCGATGTGCCCATCGGTGTGGTCGTTCTTAAGGCCTTCGTCGATCCAGATGATCTTGCGCGCGCCAAATGCACTATTGAGAGCCGCTTCCGCCTGCTCTCTCGTCCAGCCGTTCCGGTTCGGGTTGAGGAGGGTTTGCCGCGTCGTGAGAATGGTGCCACGGCCGTCATGGTCGACGGCGCCCCCCTCGAGAACGAAAGGAAAGCGCCGAAGCGGCGTACCCGATACGCGCGCGACATCATCCCCGATCGTGGCGTCGTCTGGAAGATCGTACTTGCCACCCCAGCTGTTTGTTCTGAAGCGGAGTGCTACTGGAACATCGCCGGCACGGGCAAAGATTGGCCCGGTATCACGCAGCCAAATATCGCCATAGCGCGCCGGAATGAGTTCCGCCATTGTGCCGACCAGAGCAGCAGCTGAGCTTTCGGCTTCCTGACCGTCAACGAGGAGTCGTACCCGATTGCCATGCTCCGCCAATGCCCGGATAAGGCTGGCCACGTCGGCGCGGGGCGCTGCGAGATCGCCATTCCATTCGTCGGGGTCAGCAGGCCACGCGGTCCAGATCGCCTTCTGGGGCGCCCATTCGGCGGGCACGGTGATTGCGTCCTTGCTCAATTCATTCCTCACTTCAGAGCGGCGGAATACGTAATAGCGCCGCGATGTGAGGCTCCCCTATCGCAATGTCAAGGAATGGCATGAAAAAAGCGAGAGGCGGCAACCACCTCTC
>CAZSNH010000084.1:0-9153 GCA_964607855.1 uncultured Hyphomicrobium sp.
TGGAAACCGACGTGCCATTTGAAGTATTCAAGACACAGAATTTCGAGCCAACGCCGATCAAGCTCGTGGTGACCGCGGCGGATGCGGAAAACCGGATAGTGTATGAGCTCAACGCCGAGCCGGCGGCGCGTGAATATGCCGCCGCGATCGGACTGCTGCCCGACGACCTCGGACCTTTCAGCTTTGCGTCCTACCCGCTCGTCGTGAAAGTCGGGGGCGACTACTATTGCCGCTCCATCCGCAACATGAACGCGGACGGAAGCCTGTCATTTTTCTGTGCGATAGACGAGGGGCTGGTGTTCACGGTTGCACGGCCTCAGGACATGCTGAGTTCAACGGAAACAACTCTCGAATGCATTTCGCGGCGCCTTGGCGGCATTGATCTGGTGCTGGGGTTCGATTGCATTCTGAGGCGGCTCGATGCCGAAAACCGGCAAATTCGCCGGAAAGTGGACGAGCTTTACCGGAAATACAAGGTCATCGGTTTTCACACCTACGGTGAGCAATTCAATGCCATGCATCTCAATCAGACGCTGACCGGCATCGCCTTCGGCGTCAAGGGGGCGGCCTGATGTCACTCGAAGGGAATTACGAAAACCGCGAGGACGGCCAACTGGAGCTCTCCCAGCTCTTGAGAAGAATTGAGAAGCTCACCAAGATCAATGCCGCACTCATGCAGCGTGTCGAGAAGTCGATGGATCAGCAGGCTAACGCCTATTCGCTGTTTCAAACGGCAATCAGCCTTGAATCGCAGGTGAGGCTCAGGACGGACGAGCTGAAGTCGGCACTCGATCGCCTGGAGAAAACCAATGAAGAGCTCATAACTGCGCGTGATGCCGCCGAGCTTGCCAATCGGTTCAAAACCCGCTTCTTCACCGCCGTCGGACACGATCTCTTGCAGCCGCTCCATGCCGCTAGGCTATCGCTGTCGGCGATGGAAGAGTCCGAAGGGTCCAACTCTAACTTGCGCCTTGCCGCGCAAGTCGATCATGCTCTCTCCACCATCGAGGAGCTCTTGCGGACGATCCTCGATCTCTCCCAGCTCGAAGCCGGCGTCACGCGGCCCAATATCCAGGTCGTGCCTCTCAACGATGTCTTCCGCTCGATCATTTTCGACATGGAGCCGATCGCCCGCAGCAAGAACCTTTCCTTGACCTGGCGGCCTACCAAGCTCAATGTCCTGTCGGATCCTCTCATGCTGCGCCGCGTACTGCAGAACCTGCTCTCGAACGCGGTCCGCTATACGGATAGGGGAGGCATCAAACTTGCCGCCCGGCACCGAGGAAAAACCGTTCATATCGAAGTCTGGGATACAGGACCTGGAATTGCCCCCTCCGAGCAGAGCCGCATCTTCGAGGAGTTCCAGCGGGGAGCCGCTGCCGTTCGAGCCACGGGCACAGGTTTCGGTCTCGGGCTTTCCATCGTCCAGCGCTCAGCAGAAGCGCTTGGCCATCAGATCCGGCTCTGTTCGAAAGTGGGTATCGGTACACGCATATCGGTTGTGGCCCAGCATGCCGGCACAGTTAGTGCTGCGAAATCGCCGCAAAGTCCGGAAAGTGCGCGGCAGGTCTACGGATTTTCTTCAGCGCACGTAGTGGTGATCGACAACGACCACGCGGTCCTGGAAGCGATGAAGAACCTCCTCACGCGCTGGCAGTGCGACGTGCGCTACTGTATCAATCTCACCGACATCGATGAGCTCATCGCTCGGAGTTCGGGCTTCGTCCCAAATCTCATCCTGGCGGACTATCACCTCGATGACGGCGTCTCGGGCCTGATGGCGGTTGAAAAGCTCCGCAGCGCCTGGGGAGAGCACATTCCCGCGGTAATTATCACGGCCGATCATTCACCGATGGCTGCCGATATGGCGTCACGCCAGCGGTGCGAACTCTTAAAGAAGCCCGTCCGGCCGGCAGAGCTGCGGGCTTTGATGCAGCATCTCCTGAGCTAAGCCGGCTAAACCTTTGCCGGGCGGCCCTTCTTGTCGTCGCCTCCACTCTTCTCCTGCTGGAGCACGGCGTCGAAGTCGATCTTCGAGACTTCAATCACGGCTTGGGTACGCGAGGCGACATTGAGTTTGCGCAGGATCTCGGAAACATGCGCCTTGACCGTCGTCTCGCCGAGATCAAGTTCATGAGCAATTTGCTTGTTGAGGAGCCCTTGGCGCAGCATTTGCAAAACGCGGAGCTGCTGTGGCGTCAGCGACGAAAGACGCGCGATAAGATCGTCTTCACGATTTGCCAGTTCCCCCGGTTGGGGCGGATCATAACCCTTGGGCAGGTAGATGAGGCCTTCCATGATGTCTTGGATTGCTTCCGCGAGCTCCGGTTTTCGAACGGATTTGGAAATGTAGCCGGCTGCGCCGCAAGTCATGGCTTCATGGATAATGCGCGGGTCCTCATGTGCGGAAACGACTGCAATCGGCAGCTTGGGGCTCAGTGTCCGAAGGCCGATCAGCCCTTCGAACCCGCGCACGCCTGGCATCGCAAGATCGAGGAGAACGAGATCGAACGGCCCGCCCCGAGTCAAATGCTCGCGCGCGCTTTCAATGCTGGAAGCCTCCACGATACGCGCATCCGGGTAGGCGGCATTGATAGCAAGCTGCAGCGCCTCTCGAAACAAGGGATGGTCATCAACTACCAAGAAGCTTGCGGGCATCGCTGAAACCTCCCGGATCGCAGCGCTCCTAGCGCTATCAGGCATACGGTTCGTCCTCGATGACTTAAGAGGTGCGCTGTCATACTGCCTACCCGTTCCGCACCTCCGGGCCAAGGTGGAAGAAAGTGGAATATGCTCCGACGCAGTCCGTTAACTCTCTAATTCCAGGGCGCTGGCGAGCGTTAGTTTTCCGTTTCCCCGCTAAATCCAGAGCATCGTTCTTGCAGTGAGCACGAGCACGCGATCCTGCGGACAGTCGAGCTCGGGGATGCTCTCAGGATCGAGCCCGAGAACGGCGGCGCGCAGGCAGCGGCTGATCCCCCCGTGCGCCGCCACAACACAACCGTACTCAATGGAGGCGAGCCAGTCGAGTGTTCGTGCGTGAAGATCGGCATAGCTCTCCCCACCCGCGGGCCTCCATCGAAAGGGGTCGGCAGCCCGTTGGATGAGGCCCTCGGGATCGATTACGGGCAGATCACTTTGCAGCTGGCCCTCCCAATGGCCGTAATTCAGCTCCTTGAGGCGAGGATCGATCGAGTAGTCCTTGGGGGGCAAGCCAAGTTCCGAGCGGATGATTTCCATTGTCTCGCGTGCCCGGCCGAGCGGGCTCGCGATGAAGTGCAATTCCGCAATCTGAGGCAGAAAGGGACGCAGGGCCGCCCCATTCCGGTGCGCCTGTGCGCGCCCCCTGGCGTTGAGGGGAATGTCCATCTGGCCCTGATAGCGCCGGTCCCGATTCCAATCGGTTTCTCCGTGCCGGACGAGGTAGATGGTTAAGCCGTCGCGCATCGTATCGGGGGCCTTCCCTTGCGCCGCCGGCGCTTACTCAAGCTCCGTCGCTTTTCACGACTGAGATATCCGGGGCGTCCTCGTTTTTCATGCCTTGGACGTGATAGCCGGCATCCACATGGTGGATTTCGCCCGTGACGCCGCGTGACAGGTCGGAGAGGAGGTAGAGAGCAGCCCCTCCCACTTCCTCAATGGAGACGGTTCGGCGCAGGGGCGAATTGTATTCGTTCCACTTGAGAATATAGCGGAAGTCCGAGATGCCGGAGGCGGCAAGCGTTTTGATCGGACCTGCGGAAATAGCGTTCACCCGGATGCCGCCCTTGCCGAGATCGGCCGCCAGATAGCGCACACTTGCTTCGAGCGCGGCCTTGGCAACACCCATCACGTTGTAATGGGGCATGACCTTCTCGGCGCCATAGTAGGTAAGGGTAATGATCGAGCCCCCGTTTGTCATCAGCTTCTCAGCGCGCTGGGCAAGCGCGGTCAATGAAAAGCAGGAGACGAGCATCGTTTGCGTGAAATTCGTTTCGCTTGTGTCCACATAGCGGCCATCGAGTTCGTTCTTGTCCGAGTACGCGATGGCATGAACGACGAAGTCGAGGCGGCCCCATTTGCTCTGGATTTCGGAGAATACATTGTCGACCGAAGTCTTGTCGGTGACATCGCAGTGGAGGACCAGGCTGGAGCCGAGTTCGGCAGCAAGCGGCTCTACGCGCTTCTTGAGTGCGTCGCCCTGGTAAGTGAGAGCGACGTCGGCTCCCTGTGACGCAACCGCCTTCGCGATGCCCCAGGCAATCGAGCGGTTGTTGGCGACGCCCAGAATGAGCCCGCGCTTACCTGCCATGAGAGTCCCTGCCGTCACGGCCGCGCTTTGGCTGTGCTCATTCATCAGGCCGAAGTCCTTTGTTGTTCAAAGCTATTTTGCGCTGCATCCTACACAAAAGTGCTTCCGGGTCCAGATGCGGGCCGGCCGATCCAACTATCGAGGCTGGAGGCGGACTTTCATCGCGAGATCAGTGGGGTGGCCGGACACCGCCAAGGAGCCGGCCGCGGCGCCTTTTGTCGCGGAAATGGGGAGGGGCGAGGGCGATCGCGATCTTGCAGCCTGCCCTCAGCCATCGAGGCGCCAGAGCCCGTTTTCCATGCGGCACGCGATACCTTCGCGTTTCTTTGTTCGCTCACCTGTGGTCAGCAGAACCACGATGTGGCGGCAGATGGTGCCCTTCTCGTTGCGGAAGGATGAGGTCGGCTGAATAAGACCCGAGAGGCGTCCGTTGGCCCGATGCCAAACATAGCTCGATCCATCCCCCACTTTCGAAAGGGCGACCTGAAGGCTCTCGAGCGCGGCACGCTCATCGCTCTCATCGAGCTCAGCGCCCAGTCCGGCAAATTTGGGCTTTGTGGATTTGCGTTCGCTTTCCGGGCAGGTGCAGGGGGCGGCACTCTCGGGCTGATCGCTGCCGGCGAGCGCGAAATCAGTTGTGAGAAAAATGAAAGCCACCAGCGCGAAGCCGGTGAAGATGGCTGCGGCAACACCAAATAGGGACTCGTGACGGAACATGACACTTCACTCGACGCTAAGCAGCAATTGATACGCTGGGGATTGAAACGCGCCCCGCAACGATGAAACTGCCATGGGAAGGTTAAGGGTGGCTGAAGAGTTGTCCCAGATGTTCTCGTGCGCAATCCCAGTTAATGCTCTTTTAAGAAAATGGGGCGCGGCGAATATGAGATATACGTGAAGAACTGAGAGCGAGGACGTTCGCAATGACCGATTTCACGGCAGCCATAGAACCATTTCTCCTCTTCGAGGGCTGGTTCGGCGAGGCCAACCGTTCAGAACCGAACGACCCCAACGCGATGGCGCTAGCGACTGCAGATGCCTCGGGATTGCCGAATGTGCGCATGGTGCTGCTGAAGGGCGTTGATCCGTTGCACACCGAGAACCGCGGTTTCGTCTTCTTCACGAACCTCGAAAGCACCAAGGGGCGCGAACTTGCCGCCAACCCCCAGGCAGCTCTGCTCTTTCATTGGAAAAGCTTGCGCCGGCAGGTCCGGGCCCGTGGCCCCATCACTCCTGTCAGCGACAAGGAAGCGGACGACTATTTTGCGACGAGGCCGCGCGGCAACCGGATCGGCGCTTGGGCTTCGCATCAATCGCAGCCCTTGGAAAGCCGGTTCGCACTCGAGAAGGCCGTTGCGGTAGAGACGGCACGATTTGGAGTCTCAGAAATTCCACGCCCGCCGTTCTGGTCGGGTTTCCGGCTGACGCCCGTCGAGATCGAGTTCTGGCAGGACCGCCCGTTCCGCCTGCATGACCGCATCGTTTTCCGCCGCTCGCATCCTGGAGAGACCTGGAGCAAAACCCGTCTCTACCCGTGATCGCATCGCGCACCCCATTCGAGGGCTTGGTAACCTTCCCCCTCGTGCTATGGGAGATGCATGAGGGGCGAACTGATTCGCATTATTGGGATTGACCCGGGATTGCGCCGGACGGGCTGGGGCGTCATCGACACCGATGGCATTCGGCTCACGTATATCGCCTCAGGGCTTATCACGTCGACGAGCGGCGAGGAGCTTGCCTATCGTTTGCGGGAGTTATTCGATGAGATCTCGAGTATCATCGCGAATTTCTCGCCCCGCGAAGCAGCCGTCGAAGAAACCTTTGTCAACGACAACGCGAAGGCCACTCTGAAACTCGGGCAGGCTCGGGGTATGGCCCTGTTAGCTCCTGCGACCTACGGTCTTAAGGTGGCCGAGTATCCGCCGAACCTGATCAAGAAATCGGTAGTCGGGGCGGGTCATGCGGAGAAGCATCAGGTTCAGGCCATGGTTGGATTGCTCCTGCCAAAGGCCAAATTCGAAAGTGCGGATGAAGCCGATGCTTTGGCCATCGCGATCTGCCATGCGAACCACCGCGGTGCGAGGGTGCTTGCTCAGCGTGTCCTCAAGGAGGCGCGATCGTGATCGGGAAATTGCGCGGCAAGGTCGATGCCATCGGGGAGACGTACGCCATCATCGATGTCAACGGTGTCGGTTATGAGGTGCAGCTTTCAGCGCGAACGCTGCGAAATCTCAAGATCGGCGAGGAAGTCTCGCTCACCATCGATACGCACGTGCGCGAAGACGCCATTCGCCTCTACGGATTTGCGAGTGAGGTCGAGCGAAGCTGGTTCCGTACGCTGCAGACGATCCAGGGTGTCGGCGCGAAGGTGGCCCTCAGCGTCTTGGGAACCCGGGCACCGCAAGACCTCGCCAACGCAATTGCGCTCGGACACTGGCAGGTGATTGAGGAAACTCCAGGCGTTGGCAAGAAGCTCGCGCAGCGCATCGCCTCCGAGCTCAAGGACAAGGCTCCCATATTGTCGGTCGGCGCTCTCGCAGGGGCTCCCGGTGCACCATCTACAGGTTATGCACCGCCAGCCAACGATGCCGCGGCCGAAGCCATCTCTGCGCTCACGAACCTTGGATACAATCTCGCGCAGGCAGCTGCAGCCGTTGCGACGGCATCTCAAGACCTCGGCAAAGACGCCGACACCCCAAAGCTAATCCGCCGCGGCCTCCGCGAACTGTCACGCTAGGGGGACGATGTCCACGCAACCGCATGGCGCTCTTTTGGAACGCTTCGAAAATTCGCTTGCGGGCATCGTAAGAAAAAATGTGAGAAGAACGTGCGAATTCTGTGCGAAAAATCGACTTGTGCGGTGCGGGGATCCATGGTGTCGTTCCAGCCCATAATAAACGATACGTTCCGGGGAGTGGTTTGATCATGACGTTCGCAGTTGTGGCACTGATCGCAGGTTTTGCCTTCATCGCTGGCCTGATTGTGATCGGCAGGGCCTTCGACGAAAGGGACTAATCAACGGTCGCAGTCAGGAGTCTCTCACCCGAGTTGGGCGCTTCGAGACGCCCACTGAACTGGTGCATAAGTGGCCAGGATGGCGCGTGTTCCTCGCATCTTAATTGAGAATTGGCGGCATTCGGCTGCCGCATGCCAGAACCTTGAGCGCGCATAAATCGGAAGCCATTCCCGCACTTGGGCGCTTGCAAGAATTCCCCACCATGTCATCGTGAATGTGCGATTCTCCAAGGGAGGCTCGAATGTTATCGATTTTGTCGCTGAGGAACTGGCTGATCGTGAGTGTCCTCTGGGCGGCCATCGTGGGCTTCTTGTGTTGGGAGACGTGGCCTCGCTTGTCCCTCGATAGCGGGAACGACCCCGGCACGCTGGCCGCGCACAGCACTGCCGTCGAGTTCCATGTCTTTCAATACTCGGTCCTCGGGATTCTCTTTCCGGTAGCGTTGTTTATCGCCGGCTGGCTTCTCGCCCTGGTCCTGAAATGGCGGGCGTAATTCTCTTGCCCTTGACGGGGAGAGCAAATAGCGCCACGCACTCCTCATGACAGATCGGATGATCTCGGCAGCGAAAAGAGAGGCGGACGCCTTCGAGGCGACGATCCGGCCGCAGTCTCTTGATGAATTCATCGGCCAGGAGCAGGCACGCGCCAATCTCAAGGTTTTCATTCAGGCCGCCAAGTCGCGTAGAGAAGCCCTCGATCATGTACTCTTTGCCGGTCCTCCGGGCCTTGGAAAAACGACGCTCGCACAAATCATGGCCAAGGAACTGGGTGTCGGCTTCCGGGCAACCTCAGGTCCTGTGATCTCCAAGGCCGGCGATCTGGCGGCGCTGCTCACCAACCTCGAAGAACGCGATGTGCTCTTCATTGACGAGATTCACCGTCTCAATCCGGCGGTCGAGGAGATTCTCTATCCGGCGATGGAGGATTTCCAGCTTGACCTCATCATCGGCGAGGGACCGGCGGCGCGTTCGGTGCGCATCGATCTTGCGAAGTTCACGCTCGTCGGCGCGACAACGCGCGTCGGACTTCTGACGACGCCGCTGCGCGATCGTTTCGGCATTCCGGTGCGTCTCAATTATTACACGGCTGAAGAACTTGAACGCGTGGTGACGCGCGGGGCCCGCGTTCTGGGGGCGGCCGTGAAGCCCGATGGGGCTCGCGAGATTGCCCGGCGCGCGCGGGGCACTCCGCGCATCGCCGGGCGCCTGCTCCGCCGTGTCAGAGACTTCGCCGCCGTTGCCAACGCGCAAGCCATAGATGCAGAGATCGCAGACCAAGCCCTCAAGGCGCTTGAGGTCGATGGTGAAGGTCTGGATGCTCTCGATCACCGCTATCTTAGCTGCATCGCCCGCAACTATGACGGTGGGCCCGTCGGTATCGAAACCATTGCCGCAGCGATCTCTGAGCCGCGTGACGCACTGGAGGAAATCGTCGAGCCTTATTTGCTCCAGCAGGGGTTCATTGCCCGCACGCCAAGAGGGCGCATCCTGACTTTAAAGGCCTTCCGCCATATCGGGCTCACCGGTCCGTCGCGGTCCTCCTCGCCCGAATTGCCCCTCTCTGAATCCGAGGAAGACGTTTGAAAAGTGCTGCACTTGGGGCCCAAGTTACAATTCTTAAACCAACCGGCGTGACATGCATCTGCAAGACATCTCAATCGTGCGGCGAGTGGTCCCGTAATTGCTTCGAAAGGATCGCCCAATTTTAGCTCTTGTTCGCTGTTTGGCTGTAAAGCGGCAATCAACCGTACAGAGAGCATCTAAAAAAGTCAGAGCGGAGCGATCGTGATCTCACGTCGGCAGTTTCTCAAAGGATTGGCGGCCGTGTCGGCCGGTACGGCCGGCTT
>CAZSNH010000085.1:0-8998 GCA_964607855.1 uncultured Hyphomicrobium sp.
TCTGGGCACCGGCTTTTTCAATCCCGCCCAGGGCGGCGACGTGCTGCTCTATCAGAACCTGTTCTGGTTCTACTCGCATCCAGCGGTGTATGTGATTTTCTTGCCTGCCGTCGGGCTTCTCTTCGATATCATCGCCACACAGGCGCGAAATCACGTGTTCAATTACAAGACGTGCGTGTACGGCGGCATCGTCGGCATTCTCGCCATCACGGGCGAAGTCTGGGTGCACCATCTCTACATCGCGGGCATGCCGGATTGGATCCGCATCGGCATGATGGTGACGACGCTACTGATCTCCGTTCCGGTCGGCCTGCTTCTGATCTCGCTATGGGGCACGATGTACAAGGGCGCGATCCACTACAACCTCTCCATGTGGTACGCAGTCGTGTGCTTGTTCCTGATCCTCGTCGGCGGATTGACCGGTATTCCGCTCGCGATCACCTCGATGACGGTCCACCTCTCCGAGACGAGCTTCGTGCACGCTCACTTCCATTTCATCATGGGATTGATGGCGACGTTTGCCGTGTTCGCTGCCGTCTACCACTGGTTCCCGAAAATGACGGGGCGTTCTGCCGACAGCGGTCTCGCCAAGATCGCCTTCATCTTCAAGGTAGTGGGTACGCAGGTGACGTTCTGGCCGCTCTTCATCATCGGCGTCAGGGGCATGCCGAGGCGGTATTGGGACTACGAGATGTTCCCCGAGTTCGAGACCTATCACCAGATCGCGACACTGGGGGCCTTCATGATAGCAATCGGCGTGGCCTTGATGATCATTGGCTGGATCTACTCAGCGTTCCGCGGTCCTGTGGTCGGCACCAATCCGTGGGGGTCCAAGTCCCTCGAGTGGACTCACACACAGAGCCCGCCAGGGCCGGGCAACTTCCCCAAACCGGTGACCGTTGATGCGAGCTGGACGCCCTATAACTACATCGCCTGGGACGCCCAGAAGTAATCCACGATGCGGGGCCGCACCCTGGTGGGTGCGGCAACCTCTCTCTCCGAATGAAACAAGAGGTGAGACCTCAAATGACCAAGGTCAAGGAGATCAGTCCCGGACCGGCGGACACTAGGCCCAATCGCCGCCAGCACATTCGTTTGGCGCTGGTGGCGTTTCTTGCGCTTTCGGGCTTCATGTACGTGAGCATCATTTACAAGATACTCAAATTCGGACCGTGAGTGGTGGTCGACGCCAAGATCTATCTGCCGCACGTGCTCGCGGTCATCAACACCTCGACCGTGCTGGCTCTTGCGACCGGATACATGTTCATTCGAAGGGGCGATCGAGAGTCGCACCGTAAGTGCATGCTTATCGCTGTGGGGCTAGGTGTTGCATTCATGGTGCTGTATTTGAGCTATCATTTCGGAGCAGGACTTGCGAAGTTCGGCGGTTTCGGACTGATCCGGCCAATCTATTTCTCAATCCTCATCGCGCATATCCTGGCTGCTGCCGTGGCCACCCCGTTGGTGCCGATTGCCGTGTATCGCGCGCTTAACGCCCAATTTGAGGCGCACCGCCGCCTGGCGCCGTGGGCGTGGAAGATCTGGATGTTCGTCGCGCTCTCCGGGATCGTCGTCTACGTCATGACGATCCATATCTGGCCGTTCAGAGGGGTGCCGACATGAGCAACGCGATGCAAGTTTATCCGGCGAGCCCGCCTTCGGGCATCGCAAAGGAGCTCGACGTCGAAACGATTGCTTGCGCCGAGTGGCGCTCGTGGACGCTTCTTGCTGTAGGCGCGCTCGCTATTGCCGGCGTTTTTGCCTTTCTACTCGCCGTTTCCCGGCTGCCCGGAGCCGAGACGATTTTTCCATGGCCGCTTGGCTTTTTCTCCAAGGGACTCGTCATTCACGTCATTTTCTCGCTCGTTGTCTGGTTCCTCGTGGTCTTCGCCCTGCTAACGTCGATCGCGACCCACGAATCATCATCCGCGCCGCAACGCTTGCCCTCGCTAGGTGGCATTGGCGCTGGCCTCGTCGCAATGGCGTTTCCGTTGCTGTTCCTGCCCGCATTCCTCGACGACACAGCCGCCTCACTCAACAACTACGTGCCCGTGATCGTCCATCGCACGTACTATCTTGGCCTCGTGTTGCTATCGGTTGGCGTGGCGCTTCCCGCAGCTAAACTGCTCGCCAACCTGCCTCGCCGTTTATCCGATATGAGCCCGCTCACGCTGGCGATGAGTGCTGGCGCGCTCGTCTATTTCTCCGCCCTTTCGTGCGCAGCAGCTGGCCTCGCCATGTCCTGGGGTGGAGAGCCGACGCGCCAGTTTCATGAGAACTTGTTCTGGGGCGCCGGTCACGTTCTGCAGTTCCTTTACGCCCTCATGATGCTAACTGGCTGGTTCTACCTCCTCCGCGCAAGCCTCGGCGACAAAGCCAACGACCCGGAGATTTTCCGCATCGCTGTCGTCCTGATTGGCGTTTTCGCGGTTTTGGCACCAATCCTTTACGCGGTCTTCGAACCGTTCTCGGTTTTCCAGTCGGAAGCGTTCAGACGACTGCAGATGGTGGTCGCGTTGCCGTCACTGATGATAGCAGTTTCAGGACTGTCGGCTGTTCTCTCCGCTCGGCGAAGTTCTGAACTTCCCTGGCGCGATCCGGCATTTCTCGCTCTCGTGCTCTCTACTCTGGTATTCGGAGCCGGCGGCATCATGGGATTTCTCATTACCGGCTCGGACACGCGCACACCCGCACACTATCATGGTGTGATCGCAGGCGTGAATCTCTCACTCATGGGACTTTTTCATGCCTACATTCTTCCCGCGCTCGGACAACCGGCCCGCCGTCCCCGCGCAATCAGGACGCAGATCCTGCTATTTGGCTGCGGTCAGCTCATTGCCTGTGTGGGCCTCTTTCTGGCCGGTGGATACGGGGCGCCGCGGAAGATGCCGAGCGGAGCCGTGAGCCTTGTTGATGGCGCGGTCATCGGGATGTATCTCCATGGCATTGGTGCGCTGATCGCGATCATCGGTGGCGTGATGTTCGTCGTCACCATTTTCTCAGCGCTCAAGTGGCGCGAAAACTCGCAGGCACAGCCTTTGCAGCTCAACGCCGGGCACCGGTGAAGAGTGACGCAACTCGCTTCGTTACCTTCAAAAATCGCTTCATCCGGTAGCTCGCCTGCGCGCAAACCAATCTTGCGTGAATGGATCTTCGTTAATGTGGCGGACAAGCCCCTCCTGCGGCGATTTTTCTGGCTCAGAGAGCGCGTGAAGCGTCATCAGGTCCTCGACTTTTTGATCTGCGTCAAAAGCGATTCCTTTACACATGAGAGGGAGAAAAATGGGAGGGAGTGCGCGCCGGAAGTTACGGCTCGAACTTCCGCGATAGGCCGGCTGCGGAGCCCTGAAAGGCCGTCCAGATCTAAGAAGCCGCGAGGCGATTGAGGATTGAGTGAAGGGACCACGCGCCCGAATGACGTCGGAACTTCATAATGGCTGGAAACTGCTTGCGCGAAATACCTGCCAAGCCTGTGCCATACGGGACGGTGCTCTTTGCGCGGCCTTGAGCAAGGATGAGCTTGCGAGTCTCAATAGGCTCGCCTGGCATAGGCGTTTCCGGAATGGCCAGAGGATCATATCCGAACAGGAGCGGCCCGACCGCTTGGGGATTATCGTCACCGGCTCGATCAAGCTCACAAAAGTGTTGCCCGATGGGCGCCAGCAGATCGTTGCCTTATTATTCCCATCCGACTTTGTGGGCCAGCCGTTCGAGGCGCCGTGCTCCTATCGTGCGGAGGCTGTCACTGATGTCACCCTCTGCACTTTCCCCGCGGCGCAGTTCGAGGAACTGATGCAGCGCCATCCGCGAATTGAGAGCCGGTTGTTCCGGCATATGCTGAACCAGCTCGAGGCCGCGCAGGACTGGATGGTGCTCTTGGGCCGCAAGACCGCCCAAGAGAAAGTGGCGAGCCTGTTCGCGATGATCGCTCGGCGAACGCTCGATTTGGGGTGCACCGATAGAGACCGCAAGAACCGGTTTGAACTCCAGTTACCCTTGAGCCGGACCGAGATTGCCGAGTTCCTCGGCCTCACGATCGAAACGGTCAGCCGTCAACTTCGCATTCTGAAGTCGGATGGCATCATTCAGTTCTCTGGACGAAGGAACCTCACGGTTCTCGACATGTCAAAGCTCGAGGCGGCGGCAACCTCCATGATATCGCAAGATGCGTGACGGCCGGATGGTCGCCAACAGACTTCTGTTCACGTCGCCTCTAATTGAGGTGCTTTTGGGTCTTCTCCTGCGCTTCGACAACCAGCCTCCACTGCTGAGCGGCCTGGAGGGGGTACCCGCTTGTCGAGCAATCGTCTCAGCCGCTTCATGAGACGCCGGTAGTCGTAGAAATTCACTTCAAGCGCGTGGCGCGCCGAAGGCACAAACCAGCGCTTCCCCGAGCGTGCACCAAGAGAGGCGATATGGGCACGGAACCACCGCGCGAGATCGGGGGCCCTGTCCACCGCAGCAATGTATCGAGCGATCAGCTGTGCTTGGTAGTCCGCAACGCGCCACATGCTTCCGTTGGCCTGCGACAAGCCGGCAGCGAAGAGCATCTCATGTTCGGGATGGAACACATTGAGGTGAAGCAGCGGACGGCCGTCGTCGTCGAGGAGAGGCACCCTCTCGAGAAACGGAAATGACGGTTGGTACCCAGTCGCAAAAATGACAAGGTCAACGTCCTCCCGCGTGCCATCGGAGAATACGACGCTCGTCCCCTCGAATCTGGCTATTTTGGGCTTCACGTCGAGACGCCCATGAGCGGCGAGCCGCAGGACCTCGTCAGACATGGTCGGATGGGCCTCATCGAAATGATGGAGAGGCCGGGGCAATCCGTAACGCTGCGGCGGGCCTACCAGAAGCCAGTATCCAGCTTCATATATGGCACGCCGCACACGCCGCGGCATCGGAATAGACTCGAGAAAATTCGCCACTTCCTGGGTCGGAAACCCCAGTATGAATTTCGGCATGAACCAATAGCCGCGCCGCAGACTGAGAATAACGCGCGAAGCTGTGTGCGCAGCATCTCGTACGATATCGCAACCGGAGTTGCCCGCGCCGACGACCAGAACGCGCTTGCCCATGAGCTGGGCCGGACTTTTGTAGCCCGAGGAATGAATAATCTCTCCCGCAAAATTTCCCGGCACTTTGGGCATGCGCGGCACGTGGTGGTGGCCATTGGCAACGATGACGCCGCGGTACGAGCGAGGCTTATTTTCTCCTGCGATCGATACGCTCCATTGTCGATCCTCCCGCTTGTGAACCGAGCGTACGGCTGCACCGAGGTGGATGTGCGCCCTGAGATGGTGGGCGTCCGCATAGGATTTTAAGTAGCTGAGCGCTTGGCGGTGGCTCGGATAGACCGGGTAGCGATTAGGCGGCATCGGGTAATCTTCGAAGCCGGTGCATTTCGCTGTCGATACGAGGTGGGTCGTCTCGTAGACGATCCCAGACCCGGTGTTGGCATTCCAAAGCCCGCCTATGTCGGGTTCCTGTTCGAAAAGGTCGAATGGAATGCCATAGTCGCGAAGATTCTTCGCAGCAGCAAGCCCCGAGGCGCCGCCACCTATGATGCAGAACGCATTGGAACGCTCCAGAGACGAGTTCGCCATCACGCTCGATTTCTCACTGTTAATCAGAAAACTGGACCCGCATTGCCGGCCGCTCCTGCGAACGCCTTGGCTCATGGCTCTCGCCCGGTCAGCCGAACTTGGCGAGGTTGGGCACTCTTCGCTTGATGGAAATCAAACGGCGCCGCGGCCTTTCCGACCGGGGTCAATTCACGTTCGTGCCTGGAGCCTTCCCGCCGATATGAGGTGGGTTCGAAGCGCTCTACGATCATGGCCGCCTCTCATATTGCCGAGGCCAGCCTCGGCGCCTGCTCAAAGATGACCGGCTATCCCAAATCCATTCCAACTTGGTGCCAATCCAATTTCCGGGACCGATTTGAAACTGCGTCATTTGACATCGGAAACTTCGGTTGAGGTCTAGACGCGGTGAGAAGCGGACATCGAGAACTCATTGCAAACGATCTGATTGCGCACACGTCCTGGCCCGGCCGCGCACCACGCGCGGCGCCCATCACTTACTTAGCATCTCTAAAGAACGACTGAGCTGTCTTGCTCTAGACCGCGCCAAGACGTGACCGGCAACGACACATCGCAGCGTACCCAAATAACGCCGACACTCGTCGCCACGAGAGTCGGCGGCCGCGTCCATGTGATCGCGTTTTCAACAAATTGATCTGGGTTAATGACGAAATTGTTAGATTGGTTTGAAAATTTAAGTTACAGTTGTTCAATTCGAAATTTCTTACGCTGCGATGTTCGCAAGGATTTGCATGCGATCTAAGCACGAGCGCCGAATTGGAACGAGGCTCGCACACTACGCGAGCATGCGAGAGTCCTAGTCGCCAGTGAGCAGGCTTATGGCGCCTCTTCGTCGAGAAGGCATTCACGAACTCAGAGGTTGAGGCGCTTGCCGGTCAGACCCTCCGGCCGCAGTAGTTTTTGTTGCGCACTTGCGTTGAAGCGACCAGCAAAATGCGCAGCGTGAAGCGAAGGCGCTGGTCTCAATTGAACGATTTGTTCGGCGCGGTTTTCCTGCACCCGGTTCTCGTGCGGGCTCAAACGGAGAACAGAACTATGGTCTCGAGACATAACCCGGGCACGACGGAAAGAGCACCGGCTATCAGCGAAGGCATTATTTCTGCCTTGGGCCAGAATGCTACGAATCTACCGGCCTCCCACCGTGCCCAATCAGGTACTGAGAATGAAGCCGCCTCGTTTCCGGAACGTCAGCTCTCCGATCGGTTCAAGAGCTTCGCAATCTCGCACTTCGAGGCCGATCTGGAGTTCCGGTTTATATCGGCTCAGTGTGCCAACTTCGATGGGGCTGAAATATTGGGCCGGAGGATGGATGAGGTTCTGCCCGTAGGATCGGCCGAAATTATGCTCGATCTTATGAAAAAGGCTATGCAGCAAAATCGGCTTCAAGAAGATCTGATGCCGCTTGAGGCGGGCGCCGTGAAGAAGTGGTTCTTGGTCAGGATTGCACCGCGTACCAATATCAAAGGTGAAATTGTTGGCACGGAAGGCGTCTCAATCGACGTCACGGATAGAAAGGCGTGGGAGGATCATCTTCACGCCCTTATGAGAGAGAGCCTGCACAGGAACCGGAACATCATGTCTGTCCTGCTCTCGATTACGAGGTTGACCGGGGACAGTGCACGGTCCGTTCAAGAATTCCGCGAGTCTTTTACACGGCGACTTCAGTCAATTATTGGCTCTTACGAAATGCTTACCGCCGAACCGAACCTTGAGGTTTCTCTGCCGCGGCTGGTGGAGGATACCATTTCCGCATTCGAGTCCGGTTCCAGTAGCCGGTTTGTCGTGAATGGACCTGAGATATTTCTCAAATCCCGCGCGGTTCAAAACCTCGGTCTCGCCATTTATGAGCTTGCAACAAATGCTTCGAAGTATGGTGCTCTCTCGGTGCCTGGCGGCCGCGTTGACCTGAATTGGTCTGTCACCGGAGATGAAGATTCAAAGACCCTTCAAATCGTCTGGAAGGAAAGCGGCGGACCAGCGGTGAAAGCGCCTACGCGAAAGGGATTCGGCTCGACGCTTCTGCAGGACCTCATTGGGTTCGAGCTCAACGGGAAGTCCTTTATGCGCTACGATCCCACCGGGGTTCAATGGACCGGCGAGGTCGGCGCCACTCATTTCAGAAGCTGAACCAGCCCGAGCCTGCGAGACTAATTTGGTCTTGCCTGCCCGGCCGGCAGAGTCGGCCCGAGAGCGTTCGATTTATCGTTCCGAGGCAATCTGTTCCGGAGAACAGGTGATGACCGGCGGCCTCTTTCTTGGCTCATCTTCAAGCAAGCGCAGCGGACGTCTCCGTCCGTGGGCCGAAGCTTGTACCGGCAAGAAAAAGCGCTTGGCTCGTGATCGCCATAAAGCCATCGTCCGAGAAGGGCTTTGTGAGCAGGTAGGTCGGTTCCTTTTTCTGGCCGGTCAACAGTCGTTCCGGATAGGCTGTAATGAAGACGACGGGGATGTCCTTCTCGGCCGCGATCTCGGCCACCGCCTCTATCCCTGAGCTGCCGTCGGCGAGCTGAATATCGGAGAGAATGAGACCAGGGCGATCGATAAAGGGTTGCATCCGTTCGACCGCGCTCAGCGCTTCTTTGTGGGTCCGGGCTATGCCAAGCACCCAGTGTCCCAAATCCGCCGCGAGTTTCTCGATGTGCGTCGCGATGAAGTACTCATCTTCGATAATGAGCACATTGGTGGCGCACTGCTGTAAGATTTGCGCGCGAGCCTCTTGGAGCAAATCATTGTACTCATCCTCTGTAACCTCAAGTATCTCGATCGCGTCCGCAGGGGAGAACGATTCAAGACACGAGAGCAGGAAAGCTTGTCGCGAGCGCGGCGTGATGGCAGCAATTGAGCGGTCCACGCCTTTGCATTCCTTGAGCAACAAATGTTCGTGAAGAGCGTTGTAGCCGATTCCGCTGCGCCACTTTCTGATGAGTCCGCGGAAGAGCAACACACGGGGAGAGCCCCCGCCCTCGAACAAGGAGCGATCGGATTGCGCCAACCGAAGGAGTCCTTCGATCTCGGCGTCCCCTCTTTCCTGAGAACCGCATAGGGCGCGCGCAAAGCGCCTCAGCCGGGGGATTTCTCTGGCAAGCTCATTGCTCGAGTACATGCGGTGCAACCCCAAAAATACGACTTAAGTAGGGTGCGATTCTACCCCTGCATTTCTTAATTAATGGTACATATCGTGCCGGCTCGAGACCGCGAGACGCGCAAAAAAAAGTTCGCTCGCATGGGAACCAACGGCATCTGCCAGTCATCTTATTGCAGGCGCCAGTTGTGTGTTGGCGGTTCTGCTCATTCGTCCTTGGGGATATTGGCATGTATGGTGTGCTTGCAATTCTCTACGCACGAGTCTTCAATTTGAATCGGACACTCGCTCGGCTTGCCGCAAGACGGCCGGT
>CAZSNH010000086.1:0-8906 GCA_964607855.1 uncultured Hyphomicrobium sp.
GATGCTGGCCGCCATGGCAAGGATCGCACGGTCGAGCCCAGCATATGAGGATCCGGCCAAGAACCACCATCCGACGCATCCCGAAAGAGCTGCAATTACGAAGAGGGAGATCAGGCCGCGCCCGCCGTCGGGCTTGCGGAAGCCGATCGCCTCTTTCGGCAGACCCGGGGCTGCCCGCGGAGAATAGAGCGTGGCGAGTAGAACGTACACGCTATAGGCGGCTGCGAGCAGCAAGCCCGGCAAGATGGCGCCCTTGTAGAAATCGTCGACGGGCCTGCCGAGCTGCTCGGCGAGCACGATCAGGACCAGCGACGGCGGGATGATCTGCGCAAGCGTTCCAGCAGCGGCAATGGTGCCGGTCGCAAGCCTAGGGTCATAGCCGTAGCGCAGCATGATGGGGAGCGAAATGAGCCCCATGGCGATCACGGATGCCGCGACGACGCCGGTCGTTGCTGCAAGTAGTGCGCCGACCGCGATCACCGCGTAAGCGAGGCCGCCACGCAGGTTTCCGAACAAGTGTCCGATCGTCTCGAGCAGATCCTCTGCCATTCCCGAACGTTCCAGGATGAGCCCCATGAACGTGAAGAAGGGAATGGCAAGCAGCGTATCGCTGCGCATCACTTCGTAGATGCGAATGGGAATGGCTCGCAGCAGCGGCCACGAGAGCTTGATGGCGCCCCCTGATAGCGGTGCCAACTCTACGCCGATCATGAAAAAGAGAAGCCCCACGGCACCGAGCGAGAACGCCACCGGATATCCGGCGAGCAGTATGAGCACGAGGGAAAGAAACATGATTGGCGCCAGGTTCTGCGCCAGAAATGCCGCCATTTCTTTCCCCGAGAAGAGATCTCAACTGCAATGGGCCTTGTTTAGTACCCGCTTAGATTATCCGCAATCGCTACCGACCCTGATGAGGCTCAGCCGGCGGCTGAGAGATTTCCGTGAGCCGCTCCGCGACGCCAAGTAGCTTCCCATCCTCCCCGTATGATCCGACGAGCTGAACGCCGAGTGGCAGACCGCCCGCCTCGAGCAGGGGGAGGGAAATTGCCGGCACACCGAGATAGGTCCAAAGGAAATTGAAGGCTGGTGAGCCGGTCGATTGAAGACCTTTCGGTGCCGGTCCGGTCGAGGCCGGAGTTAGGATCGCGTCGTAAGTCTCAAATAGGGGCTTGAGGGCCGCATTGAGACTATCGCGGCGGCTACAGGCTTCCTGGTACTCCGTATCTGTCACGGTGCGGCCCTCGCCGATGACCTCCGCGAGTTTTTTGCTCAGCGCTTTGGGATGGGCATCGAGGAGCGGGCCGAAGTTCTTCCCGATATCCCGGAATTGAACGGCACGCTGAAGCCCCGATGTCGTTTCGAAAACGGCAGGGAGTGATGCCTCCTCTACAATCTCGCCATGGGTGCTGACGAACCTTTCAAAAGCGTCCTGCATGGCAGGTTCGCCCTGTGGCCAGGCAGGGGATTTCACAAATGCCAGTTTGATCGAGCCTGGACGTTCCACTGCTATCGCCTTGCCACTCATGATGGAAACGAAGAGTGCCAAATCATCCATCGAGCGCGCATAGCCGCCGATTGTGTCGAGGGGCGGCGACTGCTCGAGCGTGCCGTCCGTCGGGATGGTACCGAACGTCGGTTTAAATCCGGGAACGCCGCAATAGGATGCCGGGCGCAGGATGGAACCGGCGGTCTGCGTGCCAAGCGCGAGAGGCACATGGAAATCGGCAACCGCAGCGGCCGAGCCAGAAGACGATCCGCCCGGTGTGTGCTCGAGGTTGCGTGGATTTCGGGTTATGCCGGGCGAATAAAAGGCAAGTTCCGTGGTCACTGTTTTGCCGAGGATGATGGCGCCGGCCTCTCGAAGGCGGGTGACGAGGCTCGCATCGGCCAGCGGTTGCCGTCCAGCGAAAACGTTGGTTCCGTACTCCGTTGGATAGTCCTTCGTGTCGACGACATCCTTAATGGCGACCGGTACGCCATGCAGCGGGCCGAGCGGTTCCCTGCGGCGAACGGCTCCATCTGCCGCCTCTGCTGCAGCTCTTGCCTGGGCGGGATTGAGATGTTGCCAAGCCCCTATCTGGGGATCGCGCTCGGCGATGCGTCGCAAGCAGGCACCCACGAGATCGGCCGATGTGATCACATTGGTGCGGATCGCAGCGGCAGCTTCGATCGCGTTTAATCGGGTTGGGTTGGTCATCGGTCTCCTGCTCGTTTGGAGCCTTCATCGTTAGCCGTCTTGCAGCCTCCCGTCGACAACCTTGCGATGGCCGGGCGCAGCCGACGTGACGCATACGCAACCTCCGCCAAGTGGCTTGACGCTTTCTGCCTTTCGCACCTATGACTGCCCGACTCTCGCGCCATGTGACGATCATTCGGGCAAAATTGGATCCACGAAGTGCGGCTTCATTGGATCTCCGGCTCGGCGGCCATGGGGCCCACAAAAATCGAGCTTGATTCTAGGGGATTTCCAGATGTCGAAAGCGCCGCGCCTTCCTGGCCGTCACTTCCTTCAGATTCCGGGACCGACGCCCGTCCCTGAGCGCATTCTCAATGCCATGTCGCAGCAGATCCTGGATCACCGCGGTCCGGCGTTCCAGGAACTCGGAAAACGCGTGCTTACGGATATCAAGACGATCTTCAAGACTACGAATCCGGTCATCATTTTCCCGTCGTCGGGAACCGGTGCCTGGGAAGCTGCTCTCGTTAATACGCTCTCGCCCGGCGACAAGGTGCTGATGGTCGAGACGGGTCAATTTGCGCTCCTCTGGAAGGTGATGGCCGAGAAACTCGGTCTCGTGCCGGAGTTCTTGTCTACGGACTGGCGCATCGGCGCCGATGCCGCTCTCATTCATGACCGCCTCAAGAAGGACAAGTCGCACGAGATCAAGGCCGTCTGCGTGGTCCACAACGAGACCTCCACGGGCTGCCGGTCTTGGCTACAGGAAATCCGCAAGGCCATCGACGACAACAAGCATCCTGCGCTTTTCATGGTCGATACGATTTCTTCGCTTGGTGTGCTCGATCTGAGGCACGACGAGTGGGGCATCGATGTCACGGTTGCGGGCTCGCAGAAGGGCCTGATGCTACCGCCCGCGCTCTCCTTCAATGCGATTAGCCAAAAGGCCCTTGCGGCCTCGAAGACGGCGAAGCTCGCAAAGTCCTATTTCGCCTGGGACGACATGCTCGCGAACAATGCGAATGGATTCTTCCCCTATACGCCTGCGACCGGACTTCTTTACGGCCTCGATGAAGCCGTTAACATGCTGAACGAAGAGGGGCTCGACAACGTGTTCGCCCGTCATGAGCGATTGGCGGAAGCAACGCGGCGCGCTGTTCGCGCCTGGGGGCTGGATCTCTGGTGCCGTGATCCCAAGTACTACTCGCCAGCCGTTACAACCGTTGCAATGCCTGAGGGTCACAACGCCGACAATTTCCGTAGGGTGGTGCTCGAATCCTTCAACATGTCGCTCGGCACCGGCCTCAACAAACTTGCCGGCAAGGCATTCCGCATTGGACACCTCGGCGACACCAATGAGCTCACTATTTTAGGGGCCCTCGCAGGCGTTGAGATGGGCCTTTCCGTGGCAGGAGTTCCGCACAAGAAGGGCGGCGTCGATGCCGCAATGGCCTACTTCGCGGAGACGGCCAAGCCCGCGGCGGCAAAAGCCGCCTAAAACCTAGCTGGAGCTGCAGCGGATGACGGAACCAACGTCTAGACGTTGCTACGTCTTCGATGCCTACGGCACACTTTTCGACGTCCACTCAGCATCGCGCCGTTTTGCGGCCGAGATCGGTCCGGGCGCTGCGCGCTTTTCAGAGATCTGGCGAGCGAAACAGCTCGAATATACCTGGATTTACTCGCGCCTAGAGCGGACTCATTCATTCGCGGAGGTTACAAGCCGCGGACTTGATTTCGCAGCCGCCGTTACGGGTGGGATCGATACCGCGCTTCGCGCCCGTCTTCTTGCGAGCTACCGCCAGCTTTCGGCATATCCCGAGGTATGGCGCTCGCTAACCGCGCTTCTTGAGCGGTCGGCACGGTTAGCCATTCTTTCGAACGGCGACCCTGACATGCTCACAGACGTTATCGAATATGCAGGTCTCGACGGCTTTTTCGAGCATGTGCTTTCCGTCGAAGCGGCCGGTCTCTTCAAGCCCGCCCCGGCCGTCTACGCGCTTGCAACGAAGGCTCTCGACGTGAAGCCCGCGGACATTACGTTCATCTCGGCGAACCGCTGGGACATTGCCGGCGCCAAGTCGTTTGGGTTTCGGAGCGTGTGGGTCAATCGCGCCGATCTGCCCGACGAATATCCCGAGCTTGCACCCGATGTGGTGTTAGCCGATCTCTCGGCACTTGCCATGGCCTGATCGCGGAGGGCCTCGATCGGCTACCTCAACGGCGCGATCATCTTCCCCGGTAGAAGATCATAGGGGTGCTTCCAGCCTGGCAGCGCCTTCATGCGCTCGCGCCAAGCGTGGATGTTCGGATGCGTCGCGGCAAGATCGTATCCCGTTTCTTCGATGGGGAAGTACATGTAGCCGACAAGCGAAAAGTCGGCGATGGTTGGCCTATCCCCAATCATGAATGGGCTATTGGACAGGTGCTTCTCGACCACTGCAAGAGCGCCATCTGCTCGCATCTTGAAGAAGTCGAGAACGGCGGGATGCGGTGCGTCAGCGGAGAATGATTTCAAGAAACGGCGCGTCGCAAAATAGTTGGTGAAACGGTAGTTGTCGTAAAGGATCCAGCGCAATGCATCCTGGTATTCGTCCGGCGTCCTCGGTGCGAATTTGCCAGTCGTTTTGGCGAGCCATATGAGGATGGCTCCCGACTGGGTCAATTTCCGATCGCCCGCTTCCAAGACGGGGACTTCACCCATCTCGTTGATGGATGCTCGCCATTCGGGTGTTCGCGTTTCGCCGCCGAAAACATCGACGTAAACAGGCTCCCAATGGAGTCCGGCGCAATTGAGATAGAGGGCGACTTTGTAAGTGTTCCCGGACTGCTTGAAACAATGGAGACGGTAGTCCGCCACGTGCCGCCTACCGCTTGAAGCCAGCGAGAGCGAGCTGGATCTGGCAGCGTTTGCCGAGCTGCATGAATTTCACAGCGACGCAGCTCTTCA
The DNA here is from genome assembly GCA_964607855.1 of uncultured Hyphomicrobium sp. Classification (GTDB taxonomy): domain Bacteria; phylum Pseudomonadota; class Alphaproteobacteria; order Rhizobiales; family Hyphomicrobiaceae; genus CAZSNH01. The sequence continues at coordinate 5,127 of CAZSNH010000086.1, forward strand.
CTTTGGCGACTGTCGGATTAAGCCCGATGCACAAACGCCGGACGTCACTTTCACAAGCGGCGCGAAGTGCAGGAGTGACTTCCGGAGGAAGCTTGTATTCCTCGGCCTTTGCAAGACCAGAGCAAACAGTTGCCGCGACCAACGCGACTAAGATTTTCGACTTCATGCCCACACCCCTTATTCCATCATCGGGCCGCAAACTGCATCTGTTGGTAGCAAAATAAAGGCAGATTTTGTGCAGCGCGACAAGCAACCACAGGGAGGCATGTTTCATGCCGGTTGTGGAAAAATCGCCGCATGACGTTCTTGTTTTAACGTTGATTTCAATGTGATCGACGTTGTTGAACGGCGTTGTTACTCGCCGTGCTTCAAATTGCGTCACCTCGGTCACACAATTTGACACAGAGCAAAAAAACTTTCGGTCAAATGAGTGTGGTTGCTTATTTCGACTTGGTGCGAAATGAACTAGCGTTTTTCGGAATGATTTTGATGCGAGGTCGTTGACGCCTCGGCATTCTGAGGCTTGATCGCAGAAGATGCCACGTCGCGGGGGGTCGAAGCAGAAAATACGCGCAGCAAGGCCTCCGCCAGACGCACGCTGTCGACATCGTCCTTATGAATGACATCGGTTGCTCCGCCGGCGATGAGTTCATTGCGCCGAGCACGAGTGACTTGTCCCGAAATGACGACGATGGGTCCTTCGTACTTTGCATGGCGAAGAAAGGGGATGCTGTTCAGCGCCGTATCGCTTGGCTTCAACACGTCATCGAGGAAGATGATTTCTGGCTTCTTTGCGATTACCTGATCGAGGGCCGAGGCAAGCGTAGTGGCGTGGCGGATCTCCAACTCGTATCCCAGCATGACTCGCAGCGTGGCCATGATACGATCGACGTCGAATTTCTCGTCATCGACGACGAGCACGTCGCTGAGCGGCGGTAAGGCCTTACGCAGCTTTGTGATATCACTTTTCTTGGCGAGAAAGTCACCGCCGGAGCCTGTCGATGATGTTACCATCAGGATCCTTGCCTCCCTCCCCCATCAACCGACCTGCCGCTCATATGTGCCATGTGTCTTGCGATAGCGGGCTCGCCCAGTCCCCGCACCCTCTTATTTGACTACGTTCACTGAACACTATGCGGACGAGCACGCGCCTGCAATTGGGAATTGCCAAGCATGGTGATTTGGGGCCCCTCAACGAGGGCGGACATTAGCCATATTGCCTGGCCGATGGGATGCCTACGGGGAGGGGTTGAGGGGTTATTCCGAAACCTGTTTTGAGATGGCCGACTTTGGCCACGTCACCACGAAGGTCGTGCCGGGCGCGTGACTGGGATCGGATTTGACCAATATCCTGCCGCCAATTGATTCCACCGTCCTCTTGACGAGGCTGAGCCCCATACCCTGGCTTTCCGAAACACTCGACGGCTCCAGCTTTCGGAACGGAAGGAAGATTGCGTCGAGGTGTCTCTTCTCGATGCCAGGACCGTCGTCGGCTATCGAGATTTCGTACGCATTGCGGCCCTCGTTTATGGAGATGCGAATCGTACCCTGCCTCCTATCGTGATGAAGCACGGCATTGCTGATCAGATTGCGGAGCACGAGGTCGAGTGGGGCCGCGAGAGTGACGATCGAGGGAAAAGTTCCTTCGAGTGTAACGCTCATTCCCGCGGGCCGGGGGATCGAACTCACGATCGATTCCACAAGCTCTCGCGTATCGACTGTCTCGATGGCCTCCTCCTTGCGGCCTATGCTTGAATACTCGAGCAACGCTGAGAGCATCCGAGACATGCGCTGCGACTGCTCCTTGATTTTCGAGACCGATCCGCGTGCTTGCGTATCGAGGCTTTCCCCAAGGTCTCTCTCCAAAGTTTCGGCGAGATGGCAGAGATGTCTGAGGGGCGTCTTGAGATCGTGGGAGATGACGCTTGCGTATTCTTCGAGGTCCCGGTTGGCGCGCAATAATTCCCGCGATTTCTGGGTAACTTCTGCTTCGGCCATGAGGCGGGCTCGAATGTGCTGGCTGAGTTCGGCTTCGAGGTCCGCCTTCGTGTTGGCCCGGGAGACCAACATCAAATAGGATTTATCCTGCTCGGACCACAAGATTGCGACATTGAGGCGTGGGCCGGCCTCCGCCTCCTTGACGACAGCGACTGATGGCAGGTTGAGTACGGTTCCCGGCGTGTCGCGAAGTGCCCGAAATTCTTCTTCAAGGCCAAAGAGGGGCCAGAACGTCTCTATGAGGGGAATGCCGATCTCGGCAAAAGCAGCGAGCTTTCCGAATCGGGCAGTCACCGTCAATGCCTCGTCGAACCATACAAGCCCGTAGATACCGCGATCGGCAAGCAGCCTCGCAGCCGCCATGAGTGGCGCTTCGGGAAGCGGGCGCACCTCAGACTCCCCGCCGGATGATGGCATCTGAAGCCTCGCTGAACGCTAGTTTGACGTGCTGGCCGCTCTTGGCGCTGGTGGTGAGGATTCCAATCCCGAGGTTCTGGAGCGCATTGGGGAAAAAGATTCTGTCGGGGTCCTCGACGAGGTCGATCTTGTTGACGAGGAGCGAAATGTGCCTGCCCGGCAGCTCGCTTTGGAAGCCTTGGGCGAGCTTCACCATCGTATCGAGTGTCGCGGGGCGCATCACGTCTCCGATGATCATGGCGGCAGATGCCGCTCGCATATAGACGTGCCGGAAGATGAGCTCATTGAGATTGCCATCGGTATCCCAGATGATGAGGTTCAGGGCTTCCCGCGTCGCTGTCGGGGGAACCTCGTACCTGTAGACGTCAACGCCGATGGTGGGCTTATACGTCATATCGAAGCGATCGAAGACAAGCCTTTTCACGATCGAGGACTTTCCGACCCCGATATCCCCCAAGAGCATGATTTTGCGAGCGGTCATTCTTGGCCTTCGCCAATGAACCCGACTTCGAACTCGACGCGCCGGCTCGGACTGGTTTCCCCGGCTTGAGGGCTCAGTCTCTGGGCATCCAGTCTCCCGACAGCTACGAGGCGGTGTGCCGGTACGCCGCGCGAAAGGAGTTCGCCGCGCACCTTTTCGGCCCGATTGAGGCTCAGCGGGGAATTGTTTGCAATCGTGCCTTTCTCGTCCGTATAGCCGACGATGCGGACGAGGTCATCACCCTTCAAGATGAGGCTAGCCAGTGTGTCGAGGGCGGCCGATGCCCGCGCGGCGTTCCGGTATTCGGTTGCATCACCGAAGAAAATTGCATTCGAGCGCGTCCAGGCCTCGAGCTCTTCTCGTGCGGTCGGCTTGGGAAGACTTCTTTTCAACGCAAATACGTGTCCGAGCGCAACAGAATGCGCAGCGAGCCGGTCAGTCTCGGCGGCCAAGCTTTCCGCTGCCGCCGTCAAGCCGGACGGCAGTTCATTGCCGGCCGTTTTGGCGCTAGCCGTCGCCCCCATCAGTCCGCTGAGTTGGTCGGCAGAAGCGGCAACCATCTGGGCGATGGTATCGATCTTGGCTGCAAGCTTATCGTCGGACGGCCCCGCTTTCGTGGCTATCACGTTGAGTTCTGCTTCGGCAGCCGCACGCGCCTCACCAATGCCCTCGACAATTGCCGTTAGCTTGTCACGCGGCGCGGAATCGAGCGTTGCAACGAGGTCACTCATAGAATTCGCGGCTTCGCCCATACGCTTCGCAGCGCTCGTGACGAGGCGTTCGATCAATGCCCGTTGAACCTCTTGCTCGAGCGATTTGACTTCTCCCTGCACCTTTGCAACTTCGGGCTCGATCTTGGAAACGCGCTCGCCAACTTCGGCTAC
>CAZSNH010000087.1:0-8899 GCA_964607855.1 uncultured Hyphomicrobium sp.
CCCTTTGGTTCGCACAATCCGCCCGACATAGAGGAGCTTCAAGGTTCCCGGCGGAGGCTCTTTCCTTTGGAGCATCTGAGGCAACTCCTCGATGCCAACCTCATATTCGACGTCGATCCTCTTTGCTGAAATGCCCTCAAGGTGCTGGACCACGTATGGAGAGCAGCAGATGATGGATTGGGCTTCCTCGTAGGTTCGGCGCAGCAGCGGATCATGCTTCAAGCGGAACCGATCGAATTCCCTGAGCCGCATGAAGCGCGGCTCGGTAGCGAGCTCGCTGCGAAATCCCGCTGGTGTGGCCACTCCCCCGCCGACCGGGCCAATGACGAAGGGCACGTCGAAACCAGCACACGGGCTCGGATATCGTATGGCCATCGGCATGATCTGGTGGAGGAGATCGAAGCGCTCACCCCCCGCCAGAGCCTCTTTGATCCAGTGGCGTGCACGGAAATAGAAATTCGGATACCAGGGCTTGACCGCGCTATTAAAGCGCGGGTGGCGGCTGAGAAAAGGTTTCGCGTCCCACTCGATGGTTCGCACGCCCTTCAATTGCTGGGCGGGAGGAACGTGCCCCGGAAATTTCTGCGTTAGAACCGTGACGTCAAAAATCCGGGCCAGCCGCGAGGTCCATTGGAACCCGCACAAATTCTCACCGACGTCGTTGCCGTCGCATTGCGGGCAAACAATGAGGATCTTTCTCACCGGGGATGTTCCAGAGCGGCGTCCAAAGTTTTCCACGTTACCCGTGCTCGGCCGTGAGGGCTATTGATACCCGGCCTAGCATCCTCCTTTGGGTAAATGATTCGGACATGGCCGTCGTTCTGGCTGGGCAAGTCGAAATCCCACGGACCCCTTAGTGATCCCCGGAAGCTAACCTTGTTCGGCGCCAGAGCCGATCCAGAAGCGCGTAATCAAGCTCAGCGAAGGCCTCGAGCACCGCATCTGCTCCCAAAATTTCGACGGGCTCCGAACTGTATCCATGGGCGAAGACAATGCACCCCATACCGGCGGCACGGGCGGCCTCGATGTCGGCCCGACTGTCTCCCACCATGAGAGCCTCCGCCGCCGCCACGCGAAGCCTCGCGCAAGCCCGAAACAGCATATCGGGGGCCGGCTTCAAAGCGAGAGCCGAGGTGCTCCCGATGACCGCACCGAGGCAGCGGCGAATTCCGAGCACATCGACGATTGCTTGCGAAAGATCGTCAGGCTTGTTGGTCGCGATCCCCAGTTTGAGACCCAGCTGGCTGAGACGCGCGAGCGCCTCGTATGCTCCAGGATAGAGCGCTGTCTCGACGCAAGGGCGTGCTCCGTAAGTCTTGAGGAAGGTCGCGTGGAGCGCATCAGCAAGAGAGCCCTGCGCCTCTAACCCATTGGCGAACAGTGCGCGCTCGCAAAGAAGGCGGGCGCCGCCCCCGACCATTGCCTTCACCTGATCGAGCGAAAGCGGTTTCAGTCCGTGTAGGCTCAGGCTTGTATTCAATGCCGCCGCGATGTCGGGCGCACTGTCGGCCAGCGTACCGTCGAGGTCGAAGAGAACGGCCCGAAGAGAGTTCACCGCGTGAGCGCCACGACGCCCGGAAGCTCGGCCCCTTCCAGCCATTCCAGGAACGCGCCGCCTGCCGAAGAAATATATGTGAAGTCGCCAGCGACACTTGCCGCATTGAGAGCTGCAACCGTGTCGCCGCCTCCGGCCACCGAGACGAGCTTGCCTTCCTTCGTCAGGCGGGCAGCTTCACGCGCCAGCGCAAACGTGCCCTCGCCGAAGGGTGCAATTTCGAATGCCCCCATGGGACCGTTCCAGAGCACGGTACGGCATTCGCGCAACACGTCCGTCATGCGCTTCACGGATGCGGGACCAATATCGAGGATCATGCCGTCCATGGGAATCTTATGCACGCTCAAGATTTCTGAGGGTGCGCCTTCGCGAAACTCGCGCGCCACCACGCCGTCGGTCGGCAGGACAATCTCGCAACCCTTCTCCTTGGCCGCCACCATGATCTCGCGGGCGTTGTAGTGAAACTCCGGCTCGGCGAGCGATTGGCCCAGGAATACGCCCATCGACTGGAGAAACGTATTTGCCATGCCCCCGCCGATGATGAGTTTGTCGACCTTGGTCACGAGATTGGTCAGGATCGGAATCTTGGTCGAGACCTTGGCACCGCCCACAACCGCCGCCGTCGGGCGCTTCGGATCCTCGATCGCGGCCTTAAGCGCGTTGATTTCCTCCATCATGAGGGGACCGGCATATGATACCAAGTGGTGTGTTACGCCTTCGGTCGAGGCATGGGCGCGATGTGCCGCCGAGAACGCGTCGTTCACGAAGATATCGCCGAGGGAGGCAAGTTCCTTTGCCATCGCGGGATCGTTCCTCTCCTCGCCCTTGTGAAAACGGGTGTTCTCGAGAACGGCGATTTGGCCGGATTGAAGCGCATCTACAGTGGCCTTGGCTGCGGTGCCCACGCAATCGGATCCAAATGCAACGGGCATGCCGATGAGACGTCCAAGCTCTGCCGCCACGGATGAAAGCGAGTTCTCCTTGTCGGGACCCGACTTGGGCCGCCCAAAATGCGAGAGGATCACGACGCGGGCGCCGCGGCTCGCAAGATCCCTGAGGCCTGGCACAATGCGCTCGAGCCGGGTGGTGTCCGTTACTTTGCCGTCCTTCGCCGGGACGTTGAGATCGGCGCGATAGAGAACGCGCTTGCCTCTGACATCGAGGCCGGCGGTGGTTTTGAGTTTGCTGAGGTCCATATCAGGATACCACTTGTACGATCGTTCCCGCGGGGCTCTAACGGGGAAAGCTCAAGAGCGCAAGCGGACATCAAGTCAAGAGGTCCAAAGGCACAACCTTGCTGAGCTTGATGCTGCTCGTATCGGCGCTCTCGCCAGTAACAAGTCGCACCGCCCTACTCCAGGGCGTCGGGCATCTCGTACTCATTGCCCTTTTTTCCTGTTCACGACGCTCGTACCGCCGGGTCTACTTCGAGGCAGCCATGGCCTTTGCCTTCTCCGCGACCTTAACGGGCGTGATCCCGAAATGCTCGAAGAGCTTTCCGGCCGGAGCCGACGCGCCGAAGGACGACATGCCGATAAAGCTATCCTTCTGGCGCAGCCATTCGTGCCAACCTTGGGCGACGGCAGCCTCGATGGCGAGGCGAGGCGCTGAGCCCAGCACCTCCATGCGGTAGGCTTCGGGCTGCCTGCGGAAGAGCTCGAAAGAGGGCATCGAGACGACTGTGGCCTTGATGCCGTCCTTGGCGAGCATTGCGGCAGCCTCTACCGCGAGCCCTACTTCAGAGCCAGTCGCGATGAGCGTCACATCGCGCTTGGCCTCGCCAATCACGGTGTAAGCACCCTTTGCGGAAAGGTTCTCTTCTCCCACATTGGCCCGCAGCCTTGTTGGAACGGCCTGGCGCGTGAGGGCCAGAATGGAAGGCGTCTCGGTTGCAGAAAGCGCGAGGGCCCAACATTCTGCCGTTTCAATCGCATCCGCAGGCCGGAAGACATTGAGGTTTGGAATAGCCCGCAAGGATGCAAGATGCTCGATTGGCTGATGGGTTGGCCCATCCTCGCCAAGGCCGATCGAGTCGTGCGTCATAACGTAAATGACGCGCTGATGCATAAGCGCCGATAGGCGGATCGCCGGACGGCAGTAGTCTGTGAAGACGAGGAAGGTTGCGCCATAGGGAATAATGCCTCCATGCAGCGCCATGCCATTCATGGCAGCTGCCATCCCATGCTCGCGCACCCCATAGCGAATGTAGCTACCGCCAAAGTTCCCAGGCGTCACATCCGTGTGGTGTTTGGTGCGCGTGCCGTTGGAGGGCGTCAGATCCGCCGAGCCGCCGATTAGTTCGGGCACAACCGGGATGAGGTGCTCGAGTGTCATCTGCGACCAGACGCGGGTCGCGCGCTTCGTATCATCGGCTGCGAATTGAGCCTTCGCGGCACTGATGGCGGCAGCAATCTCCTTCGTACGCGATTTTGCGGCTGGGCTTTCAAGCGCGCCCTGCACCTCAGGATCGGCTTTGGCAAGGGCTGCCTTCCAGGACTTGTTCTCCTTGGCCCCACGTTCCCCGAGCGCGCGCCAAGCCTTGAGGACGTCTCCCGGAACTTCAAACGGCGGCGCCGACCAGCCGAGCTTTTCACGCGCACCCTTGACCTCGTCGGCACCTAACGGCTCCCCGTGCGTCGACGATTTTCCCTGTTTGGTTGGCGCGCCGTATCCGATGATTGTCTTGCAGGCGATGAGCCAAGGCCTTGAAGAATCAGCCTTGGCCTTCTTTAGCGCCGTCGAAATAGCTGCCGTATCGTGACCGTCCACGCGGATCGTGTTCCAGCCGGAGGCGGCGAAGCGCGCAACATGATCGTCGGACACTGACAGGTTGGTCGGTCCATCAATAGAGATCGAATTGTCGTCCCAAAGCACGATGAGCTTGCCGAGCTTGAGGTGCCCAGCAAGCGAAATCGCTTCCTGACTGATGCCCTCCATGAGGCAGCCGTCGCCGGCGAGACAATAGGTGAAGTGATCGATGATCTCCGAGCCAAGGCGCGCATTGAGCAATCGCTCCGCGAGCGCCATGCCGACCGCATTGGCGATGCCTTGACCCAGCGGTCCCGTCGTCGTTTCGATGCCTGCGGCATGCCCGAACTCGGGGTGGCCCGCGGTCTTCGAGCCCAGCTGACGGAAGTTCTCGAGTTGCTTCATGTCCATCCCCGGATAGCCGGTAAGATGAAGCAGAGAATAGAGCAGCATCGAGCCGTGACCGGCCGAGAGAACGAAGCGGTCACGGTTCGGCCAGTTCGGATCGGTGGGATCGAAGCGAAGGGCTTCCGAGAAGAGCACAGTTGCGACATCCGCCATACCCATAGGCATACCCGGATGGCCCGAGTTCGCCTTTTGCACGGCGTCCATGCTGAGCGCACGAATTGCGTTCGCCATCTCGCGGTAGCCCACGGCCGTCATCGCTTCGCCCATGATTTGTCCTTCTGGCTTCGGGCGCTTGCCGCCCCTCCCCCGATTGCGGGGGCACATTTAGCGGCCATCAGGGGTGTCGTCTACCTGCCTTGGCGGGCAATCCTCATGAGGCTTCCCGCGGATGCGCCTGCTCGGCCAGAAAGGCCTCTAATTCCTTGAGATTAGGCAGGCCGCCACGAGCGCCCAATCGGCGGCAGTTGAGTGCTGCCACGGCCGCGGCAACGAGCGCACATTGGCTATCGGGGAGGCCGCGTGCCAGGGCCCACGTGAACGCCCCATGGAAAGCATCGCCCGCTCCCGTCGTATCGACGGCAGTGACAGCAAAACTCGGCTGGTGCCCCGAGGCTCCGGATCGGTTTCGCCAGTAGTAACCGCCTGCCCCGCGCGTCACGCCCGCATGGAGCGGACCCATCGCCAGAATGCGCTGCAGGCGTTCATCGTCGCCCATATCCGGCAGCAACCTTTCGATCTCAGGCGCCGAAAAGATCGCATAGTCCGCGAGCGGCAAAAACTCCTCGACGTGCCCGCCCCCTCCGAGATCGGCATCGATGACGGTGGGCACGCCCGCACTGCGCGCGCGACGGAGTGCGAGGCGGGTCGCTTCGAACCAACGCAAATCCGAAAGCACCGCTGCTGCGTGATCGATCCGATCGAGCGGCAGCCAGCCTGCATCCATCGACATGGCGTGATCGCGCTCGCCGACAATGAAGCGCTCACCCCTCTGGTCGACGAGAATGGCCGAAGTCGACGATCTCGCCCCGCTCACGATGCGCACGTGGTCGATCCCGATTCCCTCTCCCCTAAGCAGGCGGATGATTTTTTCACCAGTCTCATCGCTCCCGACCCGGCTCCAGAGTTCGACGTTAGCCCCGAGTCGCGCGATCGCGGCGGCGGCGTTTGCAGCCATTCCCCCGCCCGATTCGATGTGCTCAAGCGCGCGCACCTTGGAGGGCTCGGATGGGAAATCCGAAATGCGATAGACGCGATCCAGCGCCGAATGACCAATGACGATGATGGGTTTCACCGCTGGCCCTCTCCCGCCTGCGCCTGTTTACGCACGAGGCGTGCCTCTTCCCGTTCGTCCTCGGCAAAGAGCTGCTCCAGCATTGCCGCATCGCTCTTCGCCCTAGCCTGCAGCTTCTCCTGATCGGTATAGTGCTTGTAATCCTCAATCAGGCGGCGATGGTCATGCGCCCGGAAGGTGTCAATTGTACGCCCGGCAGAGCCCTCCGAGTAGCCGAGTCCTTTCAAGAGCTGGCGCGCGGTCTCGAGCGCCGAGTGGAGCGTTTCACGCTGAATGATCTCCACTCCGAGATCGATGAGCCTGTGGGCGTGGGCCCGGTTGCGGGCGCGGGCATAGATCGGAATTTTCGGCCAGCGGCTCGTCACGATCTCCGCCGTTCTGAGAGAGGCCTCGACGTCATCTATGGCAAGCACAAAGGCCTTCGCTTTGTCCATCTGTGCAGCTTCGAGAACATCGATGCGGCTCGCATCCCCGTAGAAAGCCTGAGCGCCGAACTTTTTGACGAGCTCGACCTGCTCGGCACTGATGTCGAGGGCGGTAAAGGGGATTTTCTTGCCTCTCAGAATGCGGGCGATGATCTGGCCGTAGCGCCCGAAGCCCGCAATGACCACATGGCCTTCGTTGGATTGCGGCGTCTCGAACTCGGCGGGGTATACCCGACGCCGTCCGGTGAGCACTCCATCAATGCGAACAAGAAGCGGTGTTGCCGCCATCGAGAGCGTCACGACGAGGGTCAAGATCTCCGACAAGCTCTTACTCATCACTCCGGCACCCATGCCGGCAGAAAAAAGCACAAAGGCGAATTCGCCGCCCTGTGAAAGGACAAGTCCGAGGCGCCGGGAGGCTCTCCCGTCCAGACCCTGGCGGCGGCCAAGACCGTAAAGCACCACCGTCTTAACGATCACGAGAACCGCCGTCAGCAAGAGCACGAGCTGCCACTCACGCTTGAATAGACCGAGATTTAGCGACATGCCGATTGCTGTAAAGAAAAGCCCCAAGAGCAGCCCTTCAAATGGTCCGATGTCCGCATGAAGCTGATGCCGATAGGAACTCTCGGCAAGGAGTGCTCCCGCGATGAAGGCCCCCAGTGATGACGACACTCCTACCTGCTGCATGATGATCGCGACACCAACGACTGTGAGAAGGGCCGCTGCCGTCATCGCTTCCCGAACACCCGTCAAGGCCACAAGACGGATGAGATAGTCCAGAGCGAAGTGGCCCGCGATCACAACGCCAACAATTGCTCCAAGTGCTTCTACCCCCGCCAAGAGATCCATGCCGCCAGCCATACCGTTGACCGCGAAGAGGGGGGCCAGAGCAATGAGAGGGATGGCGGCGAGATCCTGGAAGAGCAGTACGGAGAAAGCCATACGGCCGTGGCGCTGATTAAGATCGCCCTGTTCTTCGAGCACTTGCAGCGCGAATGCGGTCGAGGAAAGTGCGAGTGCAAGACCGGCAAAGAGAGCCGTATTCCAATCGAGCTTCAGGATTATACCAATTCCGGCCAGTATGACAGCGCTCACCAAGACCTGTAGCCCACCTAGCCCGAAGATCGCGGAGCGCATGGACCAAAGACGCCGCGGCCGTACCTCAAGCCCGATAAGGAAGAGGAGAAGGACGATTCCGAACTCAGCCATGTGGAGAATGTCCTTGGCCTCGGTCGTCGTGAATATGCCTCGGATGCCAAAGGGGCCGACGAGTGCGCCCGCGATGAGGTAGCCGAGCACCGTCCCAATTCCGAGGGCGCGCGCGAGAGGTGCGGCAATTGCGAGAGCCGCAAGGAGAATGGCGACATCCGTGAGGGTTGCTTGCGGCATCAATTGACCTTCCGAGTGACCGGCAAATCGGGCTGGACCCGATGCATTCCGAGTATGTCCTTAGCGCGGCGGTCCGCGCCCGACCAATCCGGCCCTGAGCCGCGCCTCGTACACCTGTGCAGGCAATTTGGGATCAGCTATGTTCATTCATCACCGGCATCAGGCCCGCACAATTCGCGTTCCCTCAATTGTCCTCAAGGCGCAAATGGCAGACCTCCTTCGAAAAGTGGCTTCAGACGGCGACACAGAGGCATTTCGCACGCTTTTTCAAACCTATGCGCCTCGCGTCAAGGCCTACATGATGCGCCAGGGGGCGGACGCGGGCACGGCCGAAGAGCTCGCTCAGGAAACGCTACTGGCTGTTTGGCGCAAAGCCCAGCTTTACTCGGATGAAAAGGGTAGCGCGACAACGTGGATTTTCACGATCGCGAGAAATCTGCGCATCGACAGGCTGCGTAGAGAAGTGGCGTGGGAGCCGATGCCCGAAGGGCGCGAAAATGAAGCTTCTGAAGATCCGAGCCCCGAAGATTGTCTCTCCGATCAAGAGCGGCGCAACAGGGTTCGTAAGGTGCTCACCGAACTGCCGCCGGATCAGGTGGAAGTTGTAACCCTGTCATACATAGAAGGATTGTCGCACAGCGAGATTGCCGCGAAGCTTGACCTGCCGCTGGGCACCGTGAAATCGAGAATGCGTCTTGCGTATGAGAAAATTCGCTTGGCCGTCGAGGACCTGAAGTAGATGGAGATCACTCATCATCCAGATGTGTCCACGCTGATGAGCTGCGCGGCCGGCAGCCAGCCGGAAGCATTTGCGGCTGTCATGGCATCGCATTTGTCCATGTGCCCGAAGTGCTCTAAAGAGCTGCGCACCTTGGACGACATCGGCATTGCGCTGTTCGAGGACTTGACCCCGGCCGCGCTCACTAAGGGCGCACCCGTGGTCGCCGCGCGCGCGAACGAGGCCCACGAGGATCCGGCTTGCCGGCCCCACGAAAAGGGAGACGTACCCGCGCCGCTCGTTCCGCTCATTGGAAAGCATCTCGCCGGCGTTCCATGGAAGCGTATGGCGCCAGGTGTCTG
>CAZSNH010000088.1:0-8870 GCA_964607855.1 uncultured Hyphomicrobium sp.
GGATCTTGCCGGTCTCCTTGACGTTGACAATGAATTCCGGCCGATAGTGAGAAGCCACAATGGACGCAACACGCGGCTCGGGATGATATTCCTGTGTGTCATAGATCATGCCGCGGGTTGACGTGATCTTGAGCGGCTCCAGCGTGTCACCGTTCATGATCACATATTGAGGCGGCCAATAGGATCCCGCGATTGCGTATTTGTCTTCGAATCCTTTGAATTTCGACGTCTCGATGGATCGAGCTTCAGCCCCGATCTTGATCTCGGCAACGGTAGCCGGTTCAGCCATCCAGAGGTCAATCATGTTGATCTTGGCATCGCGGCCGATCACGAACAAATATCGACCAGATGCCGAGAGGCGGGAGATGTGAACGGCATAGCCAGTGTCCAGGATCTTGACGATCTTCTTTGTGCCGCCCTCGATCAAGGCAACCTGGCCCGTGTCACGAAGCGTAACCGAGAACAGGTCATCGAGCTTGAGATTGTTCATCTGCTTTGTTGGCCGCTGATCCACAGGGATAAGGACCTTCCAAGTCTTTCGCATCTCCTCCATGCCGAACTCGGGCGGCTGCGGCGGTTCGAGGAGTAGGTAGCGCGCCATAATGTCGACTTCGGCCTCGCTCAATGCGCCGGATGTTCCCCAGTTGGGCATTCCTGCGGGAGACCCGTAGGTGATGAAGGCATTTAATGCCTGATATCCGCGCTCACGCGTGATGTCCGTGGTCAGCGGTTTGCCTGTCGCTCCCTTGCGAAGCACGCCATGACAGCCGGCGCACCTTTCGAAGTAGATCTGCTTCGCCTTGTCGAACTCTGCAGGCGTGATTACGGGATCTTCTGGCTTGCGCCCGGGTATCTCGACCTTGATCTGGCTAAGGGTCGTCAGGGCTGGCTCATAGGAGCCGGCCGGCGTATCGCCGTGACCCTTGGGCTTATCCTCTGATTGCGCCGGAGCAGCAGCAACCAGGAACGGAAGTGTGACGCTGCTCAATAATGACAACGTTCTGAGGCTCATGCGACTGCGCGTATTCATAACCGTCCAACCTCCGTGCATTTGATCCGAGAAACGATTGGAACAACACGGCTAGCCCTTCCTTGACCTAAGTTAGGCCCAACGCCGATGGGCGGTGCGATAAATGCTCGCAAATCGGTGAGGAATACTCATGGCTGGGTGTGATGCGCGGCAGGCGACGCGTCCTGGTCGGACAGCCGCTCCAAAGTCTCGCTCTGTATATGCCGAACTGCCCGCCCGCGGGGCCATTCTAGCGCTGGGGCTCCTCATGGGCCTCTTGGCAGCCAGTGGTGCTATAGCGGGAGCCGAAGCTACCGGCAGCCCGCCTGCCCGATTAGAGCCCTCCATTGTTGCTCGTCTCTTCCCCGATCAATCTGGGCCGCTGGAAACTGAGAGAAGTGATGGCAATCCTCCTGTTTGGAAGGTCAGCAGTGCTGCGGGAGCGGTAGGCTTCATCGCCTCGACCGCGGAGGTTTCCGGATCAATCGGTTATTCCGGACAGCCGATTGACATCCTGGTCGGCATTTCGCCCGCTGCAAAGATCACGGGCGCTGAGCTCATCGCACACAGTGAGCCGGTCCTCACTTTGGGAATTTCCAGCAGTGACATTTCCAGATACGTGCAGGCTTTTGCCGGATTCGACTTGACGACGACAAAGGTCGAGGCGTTCAAAGACACGCCGGGGCTTCCTCCGATCATCGCGCGAGCGACGGTTTCGACGGGTGTTATTCGTGACTCCATCCTGCGAACTGCTCGCAGCGTCGCACTTGGCTATCGTCTCATCGAGTCGGAAGGCTCAGTTGTTGACCGAGTGTCTTTCAGTGTTCGCAGTTGGGACGATCTCGTCAAAGAGGGCTCAATTACACACGCCGAGTTGAGTATCTCCGAGGCGGCACGCCGTTTCGGCGTCATTTCCAATCCGCTCCCTGAAAGCGATGCGCCATTCATAGATCTGTGGCTGGCACTGCTCGATCCGCCAACAATCGGCAGCAATCTTCTCGGCCAGAAGACCTACACTCGCAGCATGGCTTCGCTTGGTTCCGGAGACTCTGCGATTTTAGTTGCCGGCTCCGGCATGCATTCGCACAGGGGAACCAACTACCAGGTCTCCGGGATTTTCGATCGCATTGAGGTGATCCAGTCCGAGAAGACGATCCATCTCAGGAAGGACGACTATTCCCGCATCGACAAATTGCCCGCTTCCAATGCACCGGCTTTCAAGGAGATTAGCCTCTTCCGGCTTTCTCCAAGCACCGGCTTCAAGCCGGCGGAGCCCTTTCGAATCGAGGTTTCCGCCGAACGTGAGCGTCCGGACGGGACGGTTGCAACGCTGCATGTTCCTCTCGGCTACGAGCTGCCCAAAGCTTATAGAAAAACATCTTCCGCTGCTCCATCCGTTGAGGAACCGCTTTGGGTATCAGCATGGACGCGCAAACCAGCGACAATTGTCATCGTGGTTTTGATGACCGTCCTCGTGGCGGTGATGTTTTTTGCGCAAGAGTCCTTCGTGCACCGGACGCGAGTGTGGTTTTGGACGCGGAGCGGCTTCCTGCTCTTCGTGCTTATATATCTCGGCTGGATCGCCAACGGCCAGCTGTCTGTGGTCCAGGTCGTCACATTCGTCCACGCGATTCTTAACAAGTTTCGGTGGGAGACTTTCCTCATCGAACCCGTGATATTCTTGCTCTGGTGCTTCGTCGCGCTCGGACTCCTGTTCTTGGGACGAGGCGTATACTGCGGGTGGCTTTGTCCGTTCGGCGCACTGCAGGAGCTCTTGAACGAAGGCGCGAAGCGTTTTGGCGTGAAGCAGATCGAAATCCCGTTCGCAGTGCAGGAGCGGCTGTGGGCGATCAAGTACACCGTGTTTGTTGTCATACTTGGCCTCTCGTTCTACTCGATGGAACAGGCGCTCATTTTGGCCGAGGTGGAGCCCTTCAAGACTACCTTCTCAATGCGCTTCATGCGCTCCTGGCCATTCGTTCTGTATGTCATCGGCTTGTTGATAGCCGGCCTTTTCATTGAACGCTTCTTCTGCCGTTATCTCTGCCCGCTTGGTGCGGCACTCGGCATTCCGGCCAAGAACAAATTGTTCGATTGGCTCCACAGGCGCCCGCAATGCGGACGCGAATGCCGCTTCTGTGAAACCCAGTGCACCGTCGGAGCAATCGATCCGCTCGGCAGGATCAATCCGAACGAGTGCATTCTGTGCCTGCGATGCCAGGCCATCATGCATGATGACAGTCAGTGCATTGTTCTGAAACGCAGGAGCGAGCGCAAGCCAGACGCGGGACCGGCGGGCGGAGCAGGGGCTGCATCGGCGGCAAACAAGGCCTGGAGTAGCTCATGACGTTGACACGCAGGCGTTTCATGATCCTGGGATTTGCGGCTGGTAGCGTTGGTGCCGGCCGGTTGCTCCCCTCTATGTTAGACAAGCCGGGATTTGTCTGGCGCGGCTCGGCGCTCGGAGGCGAGGCGAGTGTAATTCTTTACGGCCCGGACTACGCCGCCGCTCAGAGCGCACTCTCAAGTGTCGCCAATGAGATTGAGCGGCTTGAGAACATATTCTCTCTTCACCGGGCCTCATCTGAACTCAGCCGTCTGAACAAGGACGGCATCATTACCTCACCCTCGCGCGATCTGTTTGAGCTCGTACAAAATTCTGTCGGCTGGCGAAGGCGCACGCATGGCGCCTTCGATCCAACGGTGCAGCCCATTTATCAAACACTGGCCGCCGGTGCCGAGCCAAATTCCGCCATCCTGGCGCTCGCTGGCACGCCCATTTATTGTGGCCAAGGGCAAATTAAGCTCTCCCCGGGTGCGAGCCTCACCCTCAATGGAATTGCGCAGGGGCGCATTGCCGATCGCGTCACTGAAATCCTTGCCGGCTATGGATTTATCGACGTCGTGGTCAACGCCGGGGAGCTTCGGCTGCCGGGAAGGACACCGCGGCGTGTCAACATTGCCCCTGCAAGAGCCGCATTGTCCCTAGCCGAGGTCGCCGTCGCGACCAGCGAACCCAAAAGCCACCTGCTCGACGCCAAGACCTTTCGCCATCATCTGATCGATCCAAGAACAGGAGAAAGCCCGCGCTACTGGAAGAGCATATCCGTTATCGCACCCTCGGCGGAAATGGCAGATGCCCTATCGACCGCTTTTGCGGTCGTCCCGCCCGAGGCTGTCGCGGACCTCGCCGCGACGCTCCGAGAAATATCTGTCATCGGGGCAGACGCCGACGGGCGTATCCGGCGGTACGGGGAGCCAAAAATCGCGGGATTTATGGGAGCCTCTACATGATGCACATCGGACATTCCGTTTTTGACATTGACGCTAACGAGGCCTTGCAGGCCATGGCTTTGCTCGTAGTATTCGCAGCCGTCTGCACAGCAGTGCTCATGTTCGGTTGGCTCGTAATGGACATTCTAGACGCTGGCCTCCGCTACAGCGTGGAAGAGGCGTCAGTTTGCGCTGTCCCCGGCGAAAAGACTACGCCCTTCAAATGCATTGAAATGCACATCGGACTGCACGATTGCAATCTGCAATGTTTTGGCTCCAAGAGCTTAGATTTTTGAGGCACGGACGCGGAGGGAAGTGAAGGCATAGAAGTTCGGACGCACAGGGTGCGTACGTCCTTCGCCATTGGGTGGCCGAATAGTATTCAGCCCCGCGACAGCAGGGCCAGCAACACGACGACGAGAATCGCAAGCGCGGCCGACAGGCCCTTCCAAAATGCGAGCGGATCGCGCTCCAGGAGTGGCCGCGGGCGGTCGTAGTCGAGCGCAGCGTTGGGACGCTTGAGGTCCTCAACTAAGGCAGAAAGTGCGTCGGTTCGCTCAGAGGGCCTCTTGGCCACGGCCTTGGCAAGGGCAGCATCCATCCAGACCGGCACGTCCTTTCGAAGGCTTGTCGCTGACACATAAGAGCGCTTGTTGATCTCGCGCGCGCTCGCAAAGCCCTTTGCGTATGGGAGGCGGCCGGTCAGCACTTCATAGGCAATGACGCCGAGTGAATAGATGTCCGACCGGTTGGTGCCGTGTTCGCCTAAGTGATACTCCGGTGCGGTGTAGTCGATGGTGCCGACGAGGCCGGGATCCACAGCCGGCGAGCCCGCTTCGAGCTGGCTCGCGGCACGCGAGGAGCCGAAATCGATGATCCGGACGGTGCCAAGGCGGTCAATCATGATGTTTTCGGGCTTCAGGTCTTGGTGAACGACGTCCTTTCGATGGAACGCACGCAGCCCTTTCGCAATCTGTTCGACGATGGCACGCACGGTTTCGAGGTCTGGGCGCGGGTTATCGAGCATCCACTGACGGAGCGTTTGGCCTTCGAAGTACTCGGTGAGATAGTAAAGCGACCGGCGGGGTGCCGCAGGCTGGAGCACTTTGAGAACGTACGGGCTCTGAACGAGCCGTCCGATCCACTCTTCGCGGCTGAACATTTCGATGTATGTTGGATCGTCCTCGAAATTGACGGACGGCGTCTTGATCACGACCTTCTCGCGAGAATCGAGCCGCTCGGCCAAGTAGACTTGTGTTCGCTTGCTGGTATGGAGCTCGCGGACGATGCGAAGACCTTCGAACGTCATGCCCGGAGCGAGCTCCGGCGGGAATGGCAATGCGGTGAGGCTCTGGAGATGGCTCGCCGCATCAGGCCGGCCGGGGTCGTCGACGCGCACAATCTGACACGTCACGTTGTCGTCACTCCCCTTTTTCAGAGCGAGTTCACAGATGGCCTGCGCCGCGCCAACAAGATCGCCGGAAGATTGCCGGATGATGTTTGCCATCTGCGCAGCCGACATGAACTCGTGAACGCCATCGGTCGTGAAGATGAGGACGTCGCCGGCTTCGATGGTCTCGGTCCTATAGTCAATTTCGAGATCGGGATTGATTCCAAGCGCGCGCGAGAGATATCCCTTTTCTCGCCCGGCGGAGACGCGATGATCGCGCGTGAGTGGCTCGCAGGCATCGTTTCTCATGAGGGTGACACGCGTATCTCCGGCATGGAAGACATGCGCCATGCCGGCCTTGAGGATCAGCGCGGAGAAGGTGCTCACCATGCCGGAGGCCGAGCCGTGGCGGTAAAGGCCTTGCGCATGCAGCCAGTTGTTCAAGGCCTTGAGAACGACGGCAGCCGATTTCTTTACAGTCCAAGAGTCAGGAGTGGCGTAGTAATCCTCGAGAAAGCTCTTTACTGAGGTTTCGCTTGCCGCTTTGGCTCCCTCGCTCGACGACATGCCATCGGCGATGGCCATGGCGATGCCTCGGCCTGCAAGCTCGGCCCCCTCTGGAACGACCACACCATAGGAATCGTCGTTGCGGGATTTCCGGCCCGCGGCGGAGTATTGACCGACTGTTATTGCTGGGACGATCGGCTGTTGATGCAGCATGCGCCTGTAACCCGACGGGAAGTCATACGAGGGCCCCTTCTGGGCCTTGGGACGAAAACACCAAAATGCGGATGTTTTAATGAGGACATCCGCTGACGCGCGCTAGATGTAATGCCGTCCGCCGAAGCCCGCGAAATCTGCATTGGCGTAATCGCGGACAATTGCAGGATGGGCTTCTGCGATCGGATGTATCGATCTCCCCGGTTGGCCTGACGAAGGCCGCGACCGCGCGAGCAAGTGCGGTCGCAGCCCGGTGGAGCTTCGTTTCTCCCATCACGTAACCTCGATCATCGTGACAGAGCCATCAGGCATGTATTCCGCGATATGTCCTTTGGGCTCCTCGATGAACAGGAAGGCCGTAATGAGGCCGACAACAGCACTCGCCGCCGCGATGAGAAAGAAAGTCTCGACGGAGACGAATGAATAGAGCGTCAAATACAGCACCCCGCCAACATTGCCGTAGGCACCGACCATTCCCGCAATCTGTCCTGTCAAGCGCCGCTTGATCATGGGGAGCATCGCATAGACGGCGCCATTTCCAGCGTTGACAAAGAGCGAGCAAATAAAGGTGGCAGCGACCGCGTATGCAACTCCGAACTCTGGGGACATCCGGCTCATGGCGAGGTAGCCGGCCGCAGTTCCAGCGAGGCATATGAGCAGGACATTGCGGCGCCCGAAGCGGTCAGAGAGCCAGCCGCCCGCGGGGCGGGCAAAAAAGGTCGTGGCTCCGAAACTGGCGCCGAGCAGGCCCGCGGTCGTGAGTGACAATCCGAAGGTATCCTTGAAGAAGAGCGGCAGCAACGAGACGACAGCCAACTCCGATCCGAACGTGATGAGGTAGGCAAGATCGAGAACGGCCACCTGGCGAAACTTGTAGCGGTGAATGTCAGGAACCGGGGTGCTGAAAACAGGTTTATTTATACGCCACGTATCGTAGATCTGCTGCACATAGTATCCGGCAAGCGCGATGTAGGCGGCCCATGTGGCCGCGGGCGAAAGCATGTTGAGGTTCGACGGGCCGAGCTTCCAGGCGAGCACGCCGAGTGCCAGGACGAGCGGCGCCTGCATTAAGCAGTAGAGGAAGAAGTCCCCGCGGCTTGTGACCTCCATCGCGCCAATCTTCTTCGGCTTGAAGTAGGTGGAACCCTTCGGCGTGTCGCTGACGCTCATGTAGTAGACGGCTGCGTAGATAATGGCGATGAGGCCGGTAACAGTGATCGACCAGCGCCAGCCCTCCGCACCCCCAAAATAGAAGGCGAGCGTGGGCAGCGTGACGCCTGCCGCGGCCGATCCAAAATTACCGAAGCCCGCGTAGATGCCTTGTGCCAAGCCGGTCTCCTTGGCGGGGAACCACTCGCCGATCATGCGGATGCCGATGACGAAGCCAGCCCCGACGAAACCAAGCAGGAAGCGTGTGATGGCAAGCGTTGTGAAGCTATCGGCGAAAGCAAACGCGATGCAGAGCAGTCCCGAGATTGCGAGCAGCGCGGAGTACATGAGGCGAGGGCCAAGCTTATCCACCAGCATGCCGACGATGATGCGCGCAGGGATGGTCAGTGCCACGTTGAGGATCAGAAGTGCCGCGACTTCCTGTTTGGTGAGTTGGAATGTTTCCTGGATCGCGGCCATGAGTGGCGCGTGGTTGAACCACACGATAAAACTGACGAAGAATGCCACCCACGTCAGATGAAGCGTGCGGATCTTGGGCTCGCCGCTCACGAGCGCAAGCGAGCCGATGCGAAGTGCTGCCATGTATCCCCCAAGGCCGTTGAGTTAATGGGCGAACCCAAGGCAAGCTATGTGCCAATCTCCAGTCATCGGCGATGACTTCGCAAGAGCCTGATATCGCTGGGAGTAATTTGATTGCCTATAATTTAATCAAATCATATAAACGCCTAATCTTTAGTCATTTTTTCATGGCCATGCCGGAATATTTTGCATTGCAGCCTTCATGGCCGCATGGAGATCCCGACTCCGAAATCTGAAAAAATAATCGACAAAACAGTAACTTAATGCGTACCCCGATGACATGCCAAGGGTTGGCATATCTATTGCTAATTAACTCCCAGGTGCACTGCATAAGAAAGCATTGGGAGAGTTCGGGGGATGGGCCAGAGATTGGTGGTCATCGGCAATGGGATGGCACCCGGCCGAGCGCTCGACAAGTTGTTCGAGGCCGCTCCGGGCGCCTTCGATGTCACGATTTTCAACGCCGAGCCGAGGGTCAACTACGACCGCATCATGCTCTCGCCAGTCCTTTCGGGTGAGAAGTCGTATGAGCAGATCGTCATCCACGGCGACGGCTGGTACGTGAAACATGGCGTCACCCTTTACAAGGGCTGCAAGGTTACGAACATCGATCGGGCGGCTAAGACCGTCACATCGGCAACAGGGATTACGGTTCCTTACGACAAGCTCATCATCGCAACGGGCTCACTCCCCATCATCATACCCGTGCCCGGAGCGAACCTTCCCGGA
>CAZSNH010000089.1:0-8865 GCA_964607855.1 uncultured Hyphomicrobium sp.
ACATGAACACGCGCATGGTCGTAACCGGAAAGTGGTGGTTCGGGGGCGGCGCCGACCTGACGCCGGTACTCGAGCGTCGCCGCACGCAATCGGATGCTGACACGCTGGCCTTTCACGCTGCCATGTTTGGGGCCTGCGCTGACCACAAGATTGCTGATTACCCGCGCTTCAAGCAATGGTGCGATGAATATTTCTATCTGCCCCACCGCAAGGAAATGCGCGGCATCGGCGGCATCTTCTACGATTATCTGACGCCCGACGAGAGCGAGGGGGGCTGGGATGCGGCATTTGCCTTCACCCAGGATGTGGGGCGCGCATTCCTCAAAGTTTATCCGATGCTGGTGCGCGGGAACTACGCATCGCCCTACAAAGACGCAGACCGGGAGGAACAGCTCGTTCGGCGCGGCCGCTATGTCGAGTTCAATCTCCTCTACGACCGCGGCACGACGTTCGGTTTGAAGACGGGTGGCAACGTGGAAAGCATTCTCTCATCCATGCCCCCTGTCGTGAAGTGGCCGTGAGGTTTTTCGCGGTCAATGTTCCGAGACGATTTCCCAAAGGTGGCCGTCTGGGTCTTTGACATAGCCCGCATATCCGCCCCAATCCTGGTCGACCGGGGAGTCGGCGATGCTGCCTCCGGCGGAGACTGCACGCGCAAGCGTAGCCTCGACATCGGATCGTGCCGGAACCGTGTGGCTGAGGATGAGGCCGCCAGCGAACGAGGAGCCCACGATGTCTCCGAATTGCTTCTCGAAGCCCGCGCGCTCGTACAACACGAGAGAGACATCGTTTTCGAGATCGATCTTCAAGTGATCTGGACCGGAGGAGAAGCATTCAGATGGGAAGCCCAGTCCTTCCTCGTAGAAGCGCCGAGACGACGCGAGGTTGGCGGAAACGAGGCTGACGAAATCGAGCGTTGCAGGCATAAATATTCACTCTTTGGTTGATGCCGCGACAGTACCGGGGGTTGTGCCACTAGAGAGCCTTCTGCATGTCGCGAACAAACGCCGACAGACCAAGCAGACGCTCGCGCTTCAAGCGCTCGGCAGCGAGGATCGCCTTCAAGCCTTCGATGCTCTCATCAAGATTGTCGTTGATGATGACGTAGTCGTATTCGGCCCAGTGACTGATCTCTTCGCTGGCCTGGGCCATGCGGCGGGCCACGACCTCCGGGGGATCCTGCGCCCGCTCCTTGAGGCGCGCCTCAAGTACGCTGCCCGACGGGGGGAGTATAAAAACACGCACGAGATCGCCCGGCATTTTTTCGGCAAGCTGCTGCGTTCCCTGCCAATCGATATCGAAGAGAACGTCCTCGCCGGAGGCGACGGCCATTTCCACGCGTTTTTTCGGGGTGCCGTAGAAATTGTCGAAGACGCGAGCCCATTCGAGGAGGTCGCCCGCTTTCCTCATGCGATCGAAGCGCTTTTCGTCGACGAAGATATAGTCCTTGCCATCCACTTCACCGGGGCGGGGCTTGCGGGTGGTCACCGAAACCGAGAGCTGAATGCCGGGGTCGGCGGCGAGAAGAGCGCGCGAGAGCGTTGTCTTGCCCGCGCCCGAGGGAGATGACAGCACGAGAAGCACGCCGCGGCGGGCAATCTTGGAGGCTTGTGGTGAAGTTGACTTATTCAATGTTCTGTACCTGCTCTCGCATCTGGTCGATGACGACTTTGAGGGCCATACCGAGTCGACTGATCTCGGCGTCTTGCGATTTTGACGTCAGCGTATTGGCTTCGCGGTTGAACTCTTGCGCCAGGAAATCGAGCTTCCGCCCAACAGAATTTGGTTCACTTAAGATCTCTCGCGCCGCCTCAATGTGTGCCTTGAGCCGTTTGAGCTCCTCTTCGACGTCATTTCTCGTCGCAATAAGAAGAGCTTCCTGATGCAGGCGCTGCGAGTCGAGACCGCTTCCGGTATCGAGCAGACGGCCGATCAATTCCTTGAGCCGGGCTTTGATCGCCTCGGGCTGTCGGCCAGGTGCCGTTTCAATGAGTTTGACGAGCCGTTCGATCTCGGCGATTTGAGCTTCAAGTATGATTTTGAGCCGTGCTCCTTCGGCAGCTCGCGCTGCAACGAATTGATCGAGTGCGGTGTGGAAGCTGGCCATCATGGCCGCATGAAGTGCGGCGGTCTCCCGCTCGTCCTCGGGCTGCTCGATCACCTCGAGCACGCCTTTGAGGGCCAGCAGCCCTTCAGCCGTCGGAGCCGGTGCGCCGGTCATCTCGCGAACGCGCTCGGCGGCGTCGATAGCCTGAGTGAGAGCCGTCTCATTGAGCCTCACCTCCGCTTCACCTCTCTGGCGATCGGCACGGAGATTGACCGTGATGCTGCCGCGGACGGCACGTTTGGAGAGGCTTTCGCGCACCGCGGGTTCTAGGCTCTCGTAACCCGGCGGCAATCTAAGCCGCACATCGAGACCGCGCCCATTGACGCTGCGCACCTCCCAGTGCCAGGTCGCACGATCCGTTGCCCCATCGCTTCGCGCGAAGCCAGTCATGCTCTTCAGGGTCATCGGATTGCGCTCAAGAGAAGTAGTTGGCTCGGGAGTGTGCTGTCGCAGCCCCCTGCAAGCGGGAATCGTAGCAGCAGCTCACAACTAGGCTCGATTTCTACTTGGCCTCGAAGAGTCCAACAAGCCGAAACGCGCCCCCCAGATCGGTCTCTCCCTGCTATTGCTTGGGTTTTCGAACAGGGAGTGGGATCGTCGAGATGGTGGCCGTTTTGGGCGCCTCGGCAGCCGTCGCGGGGGCTGCGGGATGTGGTGCGTCTTGCCCCTGCTCGGCGGCCAGATTGGGAATGGCCGTGGGGTCGATGGGAGCGGCAGCAGGGACCGTCGACACGACCGGTTTCTGCCCTGTGGCGGGCTGAGCTTCGGCTGGCCCTTGAGCTTCCTGAGCTCGGATTTCCTTCTCGGCCTTGCGCCAATTGGCAACGGCCGCATTATGCTCTTTCAACGTATCGGAGAACGTGTGTCCGCCGTTTCCATCTGCAACGAAGTAAAGGTCATTCGTCTTTGCGGGATTAAGGGTCGCTTCGATGGCAGCACGCCCCGGATTGCAGATAGGTGTCGGAGGTAGCCCTTTGATCTGGTAGGTGTTGTGCGCGTTCTTTGCCTCAATTTCGCTTTTTAGGATCGGCTTGCCCCATTGTACGGCGCCACCGAAAAGGCCGTACAAAATCGTGGGATCGGATTCGAGGCGCATGTTCTTGCGCAAGCGGTTGATGAAGACGGCTGCGACGCGATCGCGCTCATCGGCCCGCCCCGTTTCCTTCTCGACGATCGAAGCAAGAACGAGGGCCTGCTGCGGATCGCTTAAGGGAAGCCCCGGCTGCCGCTTCTCCCAGGCAGCGGCGAGCACTTCTTTTTGCCTGGCAATCATCTGCTCGACAAGTTCGCTACGGGACATACCTTTCGAATATCGGTAGGTGTCGGGCATGAGCGCGCCTTCCGGAGGAATCTGGGTGATTTCGCCTGTGAGATTGGGGTCGGCCTTGATACGCTCAATAATCTGCTGGCTGGTCAGACCTTCAGGCAAGGTGAGTTTGAGGAGAATGGATTTCCCTTCGGTCAGTGTATCGAGCACCTCTTGTATGCTGGCATTTTTTTTGAACTCGTAATCTCCGTACTTGAGAGAGGCATTCTTCTTTTCGCCGAAGTGCTCGTTGACGTAGCTTGCAATGATGAACGTCCACGGACTTGAGATGACACCTTCTTCATAGAGTCGCTCGGCAATGGAATTCCGGTTAAGGCCCTTCGGAATCGCGACCGGCTTGGTGACTTCCAAGGGGCCGGGTCGCTCGAGCATCTGGTTGAAGAAGATGCTGGAGCCAGCGGCGCCTGCCACACATACAAGGGTGAGCGTAAGGAGGCCGCTCACGAACCGAACGAGGGCGGAGACCTTCCGGTTGGGTTCGCGCCGGTCGCGAATGGCTCTTGGGCGCTGCGGTGCGCGGCCGGGCTCGAGCGCTTCGGCCGGGCTGCGCGGTCTCAGACCATCCCGGTTCGTGGACATCGTGGGTAACAAATCCCGACGGATGCTCATGGTCGCTTCCCTACATTGGCGCGCATGTCACGGGCCGTGGTGTCCGGGGCGGAGACCTCATTGGGCCCGATTATTCAAGCAGTGAAGCTACCCCAGATTATGGCAAAACGCCGGTCGAGCCGCCACCAACAGCAATCCTCGAATTGGAAAGAGGGCCTTCAAGCCACCCGGCGCATGATGATTGACGCATTGGTGCCGCCAAAACCGAAGGAATTCGAGAGAACCGTATTGATCTCTTTGGCCTTCGCCGTGTGGGGTACGAGGTCGATCGAGGTCGCAACCGACGGATTGTCGAGGTTCAACGTGGGTGGTGCGATGTTGTCGCGAATGGCGAGGACGGAAAAAATCGCCTCAACAGCGCCCGCAGCTCCGAGCAGGTGGCCGACAGCCGATTTGGTTGACGACATGGCAAGCTTGCCGGCGGAATTTCCGAACAGGCGCTCGACGGCACCAAGCTCGATTTCGTCGCCCATGGGTGTCGATGTGCCATGCGCGTTGATGTAGTCGATGTCGCTTGTGCTGAGGCGGGCGCTCTTGAGGGCGGCGCGCATGCAGCGGAACGCGCCGTCGCCCGATTCGGAGGGTGCCGTGATGTGGTAGGCATCGCCCGACATGCCATAGCCGATGACCTCGGCATAGATTTTCGCCCCGCGCGCCTTGGCGTGTTCGAGTGTTTCCAAAACGACAACGCCGGCGCCTTCGCCCATGACGAAACCGTCGCGATCCTTATCGTAAGGACGCGATGCCTTGGTCGGCTGTTCGTTGAAGCCAGTCGAAAGCGCACGGCAGGCGATGAAGCCCGCCATGCCGATGCGGCAGATTGGGCTCTCGGTTCCGCCTGCCACCATCACTTCGGCGTCCCCCAAGGCAACGAGGCGAGCCGCATCGCCGATCGCGTGTGTGCCGGTCGCGCACGCGGTGACGACGGCGTGATTCGGGCCCTTGAGGTTGTGCTTGATCGAAACGTAGCCGGCGGCCAGGTTGATGAGGCGGCCCGGAATGAAGAATGGGGAGACGCGGCGGGGGCCTTTTTCCTTGAGCAGGATGGAGGTATCGGCGATGCCGGAAAGTCCGCCGATGCCCGAGCCGATGAGTACGCCCGTTGTCTCCTGCTTCTCGACTGTGTCGGCCTTGAAGCCTGAATCGGCAAGGGCCTGATCAGCCGCGGCAACAGCGTAAATAATGTAATCGTCGACCTTGCGCTGCTCCTTCGGCTCCATCCAATCGTCGGCATTGAATTTGCCATCGGAGGTGGCCCCACGCGGAACGAAGTTGGCGATCTGGCAGGAGAGATCGGAAGCGTCGAACTCCTCGATGCGCCGCGCCCCGCTCGCTCCTGCAAGCAAGTTCTTCCATGCCGCTTCGACGCCGCATCCTACCGGCGTGACGAGTCCCAGTCCTGTGATGACAACACGGCGCATCTAAAATCCTCTTCGCTTGAGAGCCGGTCAAAGAGCTCCGGTCGAGTGTCAGCCGCCCTCCCCCGCGCAGGAAAGCAGCTCAAACCATAGAGCAGGTTTGAGCTGCGAAAGGCAAGTCAGGAGGTGCTTGGTCACGGAGGGCACAGGCCGTTAGGCTGCGCTCGCATTCTTCTCGAGGAACTTCACGGCGTCGCCGACGGTCAGAATATGCTCGGCCGCGTCGTCGGGAATCTCGCATCCAAACTCTTCTTCGAACGCCATCACGAGTTCGACCGTATCCAAGCTGTCGGCACCGAGATCGTCGATGAAACTCGCATTCTCGGTTACCTTGTCGGCCTCCACGCCGAGATGCTCGACGACAATTTTCTTCACGCGCTCAGCGACATCGCTCATCAGGAATTCCTCGCGTCCTTATTCTATGAACCTGTGTTCAGCCAATCCATCTGGCGGCAAGGTTGCCCCAAGACGTCACCGGACGGCCGCATATTGGTGATCCCGGCCTCAAACGCAAGCCCGCTATCAAAATTGCCAGCCTTGTGCATCAGCCATCCCCCGGGAAAGTAAGCTTTTCCCCAGATTCCGCGGAGGAATTACGGGGTCGTTAACACAGTTGCCTTGGGTTGGGAAGCAGCCGCCCGCCGGCCTGGGTGCGGCATGAGGGCGGGGGCCTCGAACGAGACTAAGCTGCTGGCGGACCTCGTTGATTAGACCATGATCATGCCGCCGTTGATATGGAGCGTCTGGCCGGTCATGTATCCGGCTTCGTTGGAGGCGAGATAAAGGGCGCCGGCAGCTATGTCTTCGGGGGCACCGAAGCGCTGGGCCGGGATATGCTCGGAAATCGCTGCCACTTGCTTTTCGTTGAGCACGTCCGTCATCGCCGTTTTGATGAACCCAGGCGCGATGCAGTTCACCGTGATTCCCCGGTTTGCGACCTCGCGTGCAAGGCTCTTCGACATGCCGATCATGCCTGCTTTCGAAGCCGCATAATTTCCCTGGCCCGGATTTCCCATGATGCCCGAGACGGACGAGATATTGATGATGCGTCCGTAACCCGATTTGTTGCGCAGCATGGCGCGAGTCGCATTGCGCATCAGAACGAACGTCGAGGTCAGATTGACCGCGATGACCTCGTCCCACTGTTCATCCTTCATCACCATAAACAGGTTGTCCTTGGTGAGGCCCGCGTTGTTGACGAGAATGTCGAGTCGGCCGCCGAGGGCTTTGATCGCCTCGTCAATGAGCTTTGCGACCTGCTCCTTGTTGGCGAGGTCGCAAGGCACGACGACGACGCGATCTCCGAGTTCGCGTTTGAGGGCTTCCAACTTTTCGACCTGACGGCCCGAGATGGCAACCGTGGCGCCAGCCTTGTGGAACGCGCGGGCAATGCCAGCTCCGATGCCGCCAGTTGCGCCGGTGACGAGTGCCGTCCTGCCTGTCAAATCGAACATGGGATCCTCTTACTGGGTCAGAGTTGCAATTGCTGAGTCGATGTCGGCGGGAGTGCCGATACTTTGCGCGTTGAAATCCTTGTGGATGCGTTTGACCAGCCCAGCGAGCACCTTGCCGTGGCCGATCTCGTAAACATCCGTAATGCCGTTTTCCGCCATGAACTGCGTGCATTCGCGCCAGCGCACCGTTCCGGTAACCTGCTCGACGAGGCGTTTGCGGATTTCGGCAGGATCGCTGATCGCGCTGGCGATCACGTTGGCGACAACGGGAACGCTTGGCCTCTTGATCTCGACCTTAGATAGCGCCTCCGCCATCGCATCGGCAGCTGGCTTCATGAGCGCGCAATGGAAAGGAGCGGAGACGGGAAGCGGTACCGCGCGGCGCACGCCGAACCCCTTGCCCGCTTCAGCGACACGATCGATCGCACTCTTGTGGCCCGAGAGCACGACTTGGCTCGGCTCATTATCGTTCGCGACCTGACAGACATCGCCTTGGGCGGCTGCAGCAGCCACTTTCTGAGCAACATCGAGTCCAACGCCCAAGAGCGCTGTCATGGCACCCTGGCCGACGGGGACGGCCTTTTGCATCGCCTGTCCGCGCAGTTTTAAGAGCCGTGCCGTATCGGCAAGCGAAAAGGCTCCCGCTGCGGCGAGAGCCGAATATTCCCCGAGCGAGTGGCCAGCGACGAATTTCACCTTCTTAGCGAGCGAGAAGCCTCTTTCGCGCTCAATAACGCGGATGACCGCCATGGATACGGCCATCAGCGCCGGCTGCGCGTTTTCGGTCAGCGTGAGCGTGTCCTTTGGGCCTTCCCAAATGATCTGCGAAAGCTTCTGGCCGAGCGCTTCGTCGACCTCCTCGAAAACCTCTCGCGCGGCCCTAAAAGTTTGCGCGAGTTCCTTGCCCATGCCGACGTCCTGACTGCCTTGCCCGGGAAATACGAATGCGGTTGCCATTCCGTGTCTGCTCCAGCGTCGCGCAGCGCCGTTCCGGCGCGTGAGGAAGGTTGAGACGGGCTTACGACACCGGAAGAAGTGCGCTGTCAAGTCCTTGGGAAACTGTGTTCGGTGCGGCCGATGTGCTATCGCTTCGGGTGCTCTAAATATGATCTGCCTATTCTGATGGCTTGGAGATTGAGATGAATAATGTTTCCCCTGGAACCGGAACACCTGCTGTTACGCCGCCCTTACGAAATCCGATGAAGGCGTTCCGAACCCATCTGTCCGTTTACCTCGTCGTTGTCGGCCTTTTAGCCGCGCTCAACCTCTATCTCGGAGAGCCGTACTGGGTTCTCTATGTGCTCGCGGGATGGGGCATCGGCATCGCAGGCCACGGTGTTGGAGCCTTTATGAAAAAGCGCGGACAGGAAACCTAAGCGGCTCGTTCAAGCGCCTCGGGCAATCTCATTCCACACTTGGTCTGGGCTGAGCCGGGGCGAGCCCGCCTTGGCAGTCTCGGCGGCTTTTATGAGCCGCATCACCCCCCCGATCGCGGGTGCCGCGACAGAGTGGCGCTTTGCGAGGCTCAGGAGCGCGCCCTGGAGATAGTCGATTTCCGTCCGGCGGCGCTTCTCGAGATCCTCCGACATGGAAGAGCGCGCCGCCGGATCGACCTTGAACATCGCACGTGCGGCGAGCCTGAACAGGCCATCGGGCAAGCGAAGGCCGAGGGCCATCTCGCGCGCGTGCGCTCCTTCCACCCGCTGCGGCTTGATGCCGGCGGCCTTTAAGGCGGCGAGTCCTTCTCTAATCTGTTGAGCCAGGATCAGGCGCCAGCGGCGGTCGGATAATTCTTCGCGCAACGTCAACCCCGAGAGAGCGTTGAGAGCGTTGTTGAGGTTGATGAGGAGCTTGCCCCAGAGAATGCCGGCGATGTCGTCGTGCTCCTTCACCCGCGCGCCGGGCACATCGAGATAGCTCGCTATTTCCAACAAATTTTTCTCGATCACG
>CAZSNH010000090.1:0-4616 GCA_964607855.1 uncultured Hyphomicrobium sp.
GGATTGGCACTGTCGCGATCTTGGGCGATCTCGAGGTCACTGGGCGCATTCTGAACGAGAACAGCGATGGCGGCCCCTTCTTCTATGTGGCGGGCAATGTGTCGGCACGCGGCATCGAAAAAGGCGGCGGAAGCTTCATCGTGCTGGGCTCGGTCACGTGTACGCACCCGGTTCTGTGCGACTACAGTCACGGAATTCTACTGATCGGGGGTGATTTCTCAGCTCCGCTCATCATCATCAATGAGCAGGAGGTCTACGTCGGCGGCCAGATTGTGGGAAAGGTCGTCAACTCAGAAGACGGCAACATGCGCGATATTCTGGTCGAAGATGTTTTCGAGGATCCCGAGGATCCGGATTGCGATACGCCGGACGGAGACTTGATCCGCGAGCTTCTGGCTGAGGATCTGCCTCTTTTGAAATCGGCCTGAAGAGCGCATTCAGAGACGGGCGTCGCTTTCAGATACCGGTAGAACTTCCTTGATGTCGTAGATGAAGCCCGACGGAGACGAGAGGAGCGTGCGCAGGCCCTTGCGGCTTATGTCGACAACCTCCTTATGGCGAACAGCGAGGATGATGCCGTCGAATTTTCCATCGGGAAGCGAATTCGAGATCGAGATCCCATATTCATGCAGGGCTTCTTCGGGGCTCGCGTGCGGGTCGTAGACGAAAACCTCGCGTGCGAATGGCTGCAATTCCTTCACGAGGTCAGAGACCTTGGTATTGCGTGTGTCGGGGCAGTTTTCCTTGAACGTGAATCCCATCACCAACAGGCGTACTGAGCCCACCGGAAGGCGGCGCTCGACCATCGTCTTGACGACGTCATGGGCGATAAAGGCTGCCATGCCGTCGTTGACGCGCCGGCCGGCAAGTATGATCTCGGGGTGGAAGCCGATCGATTGCGCCTTGTGCGTCAAATAATAGGGGTCGACACCGATACAGTGTCCGCCGACGAGCCCCGGCCTATAGCCGTGAAAATTCCACTTGGTACCCGCTGCTTCCAGCACCTCCCGTGTCTCGATACCGAGTTTCTTGAAGAGCTGCGAGAGCTCGTTGACGAGGGCGATATTCAAATCGCGCTGGATGTTCTCGATGACTTTCGCCGCTTCCGCGACGCGGATCGAGCTCGCCTTGTGGGTGCCGGCCGTGATGACGGAGGAATAAACCTGATTGATGAGGTCAGCGGCTTCCGGTGAGGAACCGGAGGTGATCTTGAGAATGTTCGGGAGCCGGTGCTGATGATCGCCAGGGTTAATGCGCTCGGGGCTGTAGCCCACATGAAAATCAGTTCTGTATCTGAGCCCTGAGATCCTCTCGATAATGGGAACGCAGAACTCCTCGGTGGCACCGGGATATACGGTCGATTCGTAGACCACCACTTCGCCCCTTGAGATGACGCGGCCAACGTCCATGCTTGCCTTTTCGAGAGCGGTGAGATCGGGCCGGCGCGCCTTGTCGATGGGTGTTGGAACCGTCACAATGTAGAAGTTCGAGTCCTTGAGGTCGTCGGCCCTTGACGTATAGGTGAGCCCTTTGGCGAGCTGCATTTCCTCGTCACTCACTTCCCGAGTGCGATCGATGCCTCGCTTCAGGTCCTCAATTCGGGCCTCGTCGATATCGTAACCGACCACTGGAAAACGACGGGCCAAATAGACGGCCAACGGCAGACCGACGTAGCCAAGCCCGATAATTGCTATTCTGACGTTCTCAAGTTGGGGCAGGGGCATTGTGCGATCCGCAGCAATTGTTGCGCCTGGATCGTTTGGGGGGAGCGGAGCAGCCTGTCAACTGGCCATGGCGCCCGCTGGCTTCGAGCCGCGTCT
Source organism: uncultured Hyphomicrobium sp. (assembly GCA_964607855.1). Lineage (GTDB taxonomy): Bacteria > Pseudomonadota > Alphaproteobacteria > Rhizobiales > Hyphomicrobiaceae > CAZSNH01. The sequence goes on from CAZSNH010000090.1 coordinate 1,821, forward strand.
CGAAAGCAAGTTTTCTTGTTCCCGGGAGCACTTAGAGGGGCGTTGATGGCTTGTCCTGCTCCTCGAGCCGTTTCAGGCGCTCTTTGAGCTTTTTTGTCATGCGCTCCACGTAATCGAAAAGCTTGTCGACGTCCTCTTCGGTCGGGATCTGGAACTTGCCATTGGGGCTCGAGTCCGGTGCAGGCGCATCTGGGAGAGCACCCGAAGGCGGAATACCAGGCTCGCCTTTGGGCCCCGGCGAATCTGCCATTGGATGGCATGCCCAACTCCCGTCGCCGCCGCGTTTACAGAAGGACATTTCGCCGGTTTCGGTGTCCAGCCGTACGAAGCCGTCCTCAACGGGGCTCATCGTGTATCTTCCGGACTTTTCCTCTGCGCTTAACGCAAAGCTGGGCGCTGCGAGCAGGGCGGCGAGGGCGGCGGCAATCGAAAGTGTTCGTGGGGCCATGGCCCGGCTCCTTATCAAATGAGGTGACCCGGCAGGAGAATTCAATCCAGCCGAGCCCGCTCGCCCCTCAATGTAGCCTAGGACGTTAGCCGAATCACTTTCCCGTTGCCGCCGCAGGAGAGCCGAGTTCGAACGTCCGACCCCGAGAGAGGCGTTTGAACAGCCCCGCATTTTGCAGCCAAAAGTGACATTTTCCCGAACTCGTACGCCATTTAACCGAAGATTTACTGGGGCCTGAGACCTTCACACCACTGGTCCCCTTGCGTGACTTGTCGGGACCGAAATCCGCGCAGGATCTGGCACGAAGCGGGAGGCTCGGACCCGCACTCGTCGCCTCAAAACCCTGTGAGACGAGCGCGAGGGCGAGAACGGGGAATTGAAATGTCGATGCCAAATCAGGATGTCGCGTACCGGACCGGAACCGCTGCAGCGTCCAGTCAGCCGCAGAACGATCTCAAGAGCCTCTTGTCGCAAATCACCGATCAGATTCTCGATCAGGACCGCCGGCATGTCGAACTCCTTCAGGATGTTCAGAAACGGCTCGGCCATCTTGGCAAGGAAGCACGCAACGTACGCACGCATGTTGCGCCTCAATTTGCCCCCGTGCTCGATCGCATCGAGAGCGGAATGACCAAACTCGGCACCAAGATTGCCGATGCAAGTCTGGAACGCAAACCGGCGCCTGCACCCGTGGCGACAGTCTCCGTTACCCCCGCTGTTCCGCCCGCCCAACCCGCAGCCCTAAAGTCTGGCCAATTCCCGCGAGCAGTTCAGGAAACGGCTGTGCGTCAGGCCGTGGCTCCCGTATCCGACAGTATCGAGATCGTCGAAGCCCGTCCGAGGTCGCGTGCGTCCGAGCCATGGGATTCGGATACTGCAGAAGCTCTCACCCGCGTCTACGAGGCCCTGGCTTCGAATATTCCGAGCAAAGGTTTTCGCGAGGCCGAAGTGCGTTCCGTGGCAAGGCAGTGGAGTGTACAGCCGGTATCCGCACCGGCTCCGGCTCCGCCTGTTGTGGTCGCACCTGTCGCTACTGCACCGGCAAACGCTGCGCGAGCGGCCGTTCCCGATCACGCGACTGATTCGGCTTCGGCATCATCGATCGTTGGTTGCGCGGACCGCGCGTGGCTCGAAGAACGTCTTTCCAGGATCGCCGGCAGCGTCGAGAAGATATTGGAGGAAAACCGCTCGAGCGGTGTGATCAAGGCTTTTGGTGAGCGCTTTGAAGAATTCGAAGAACGCATGGGACAGGCTCTTGAGAGCATCGCTACGCGCTCAGACGTCGAGAGCCTTCGCCACATGGAAGCTCATATTACTGAGCTTACTCAGCACTTCGATGCCGCGCAGTCTCGCCTCGATCGGCTGGACGGGATCGAGGCCGATCTAAAGACCGTCGTCAATCAGCTATCCGATGAGCGGCTTTCACGGATCCTGCCCGCTGCCCAGGGATCGGCTGCGCCGACAGAAATCGAGCGCCTCGTCACGAGTGCCGCGGAAATGGCCGCTACCCAGGTCCAGCGCCTTTTGCCCCGCGGTCAAGATTTGGCAGTGAGCGAACTTAAATTTGCTGTCGATACCTTCATGGCCGAGCGCCGGCAAGGTGACGAACAGACCGCAATGACACTCGAGATGATGCAGCAGGCCCTCGAGCGTATTCTCGAGCGGCTCGACACGCTTGACCTTATGCAGGCTCCGCCCGGTGGCAATGCACATGATGTCCCAAATTTCGAGGAGACGCCGCGCGAGCCTGTCACGAGCGCCCGCGATGCGCGCGGCCCGGCTCCCCCTCGCAGCCCTGGATTTGAATCGGCAGGCAATTCCTATGAGCCGGATCATTTTGCTCCCAACCAGAACGAGGAGATGGGGCCACATTGGTCGAGAGGCGACCACACCGGCGAAATGGAAACGCATCCCGATTCGACCGAGGCTAACTTCGAGGACGATGCCGACTTCGGCCCGGCACCTGCTGCCGCTGCACCCCAAATACAGCCTCAACCCCCCGCGACCCATCCCGACGGCCGACCACTGAGTGCGGTCGAGAAGATTCGCCAGGAATTCATCGCCGATGCTCAACGTGCCAAGCAGAAGGCGGCGGCGGAGGCCGCTGCCAAGGCCGCCGAGGAAGCTGCGAAGGCCGCTACCGGTAAGAAGGGCCCCCGCACAAAGTCGAATCTTGAGGTGGCACCGGCAAGCTCAGCGTTCGGTTCCAAGTCACGCATCATACTCGTCGGAGCTCTCGCGGCAATCGTTGCCGTGATGGGCGTTCTGCTCCTGATGCCTCGCGCTAAGCCGAAGCGTGCTGGGGTCCCGAACGCGACAATCGAGCAGCCCTTGCTCCCCAGCGATAC
>CAZSNH010000090.1:4626-8853 GCA_964607855.1 uncultured Hyphomicrobium sp.
GCGATACGGTGGGCGTGCCGAATGCAGAGAAAGCGCCTGGAAATGCAGCGCCTGACGCGGCGGGAGAAGATCTCGGATTTGATGATCCACCCACCGCTCCACAGCAGAATATGATGCTAGATCCGGCGGCTGGCGAGGATCCCAACGTGCAGAGCATGTCGCTGCAAGCCCCCGGTAAGGCGCCACTTTCGCTCGATCTCATCAAGCTCGATGCACCGGATTTGGAGGAGAACATACTGCCCTCTCAGGCTGCGCCGGTTGCCGCCGCCTTGAGACTCGAGTCGCAATCGACGTCGAATGAGCCGGTCACTCAGAACCGCGAAACCAAGTCGCCCCTTGATCTCCCTCCGGCAACGGTGGGACCACTATCGCTGCGCTTGGCTGCCGCGGAAGGCGATCCCTCTGCGGAATTCGAAGTCGGCGCCCGTCTAGCCGAAGGAAAAGGCACGAAGCAGGATTTCAAGGAAGCGATTCGCTGGTATCAGCGCTCGGCGACGCGCGGCTTTGCCCAGTCGCAGTACCGGCTTGCGACGATGTTCGAACGCGGTCTAGGCACGAAGCCCGATCTGGCCCGCGCCCGCGTCTGGTATCAGCGCGCAGCCGAGCAGGGCAACGTGAAGGCCATGCACAATCTCGCCGTGCTCAGTGCCGGACGCGAATCGGGAACCCTCGACTATGTGACGGCGGCCAAGTGGTTTGAGTTGGCCGCACAGCACGGACTGGCCGATAGCCAGTTCAATATTGCCGTGCTTACCGAAGCCGGCCTCGGCGTCCCCAAAGATCGCATGAGCGCCTACAAGTGGTTCAGCTTGGCTGCCCGTTCAGGGGATGCCGAGTCGATACGGCGCCGGGACGCCCTCAAGGCCCAGATGAGCCCAGATGATGTTGCGGAAGCCGAACTGCTTGCCGGCACCTTCGCTCCGAAACCCGTACTGCCTCTCGTCAACGACTCTCGTGTTGCAGGAGAGGACTGGAAAAAGCGTCAGTCGCCCGAAAAGAGCGGTTGAGGTGGAAGTGTGTCCTGAGAGGAGACCTTCTTCAGCAGGGCAAAAAAAAACTCTGGATCAATGAGACGCCGGCCCACTGGACCGGCGTTTCCTTTTCGTAATAATGCCACTAAACACTGGCACTTCGTGGCAAGGTTGACTAGTCTCAGAGCAGAAATCGGACGGCTTTTTTCTCCTATTCGCAGCAGGCGCCCCACAAGGCACTTGCCGCGTCGTCAGAGGCTTTGCTTCTGAGGCCATCGAATGGAGCTTGGAGTGGAAAACGTCCACACTTGCGAGTTGGCCTCGCCCCCGGCCATTGGGTAGAGCCAGCCCGCCTTGATGCCGGCTCGGAGCGAAATGTACATCTATCTCCCCATCGCCGAAATTTCAGCCAACATTCTGGTGCTGATAGGCATGGGCTTTGCGGTGGGATTTCTCTCGGGGATATTTGGTGTCGGTGGCGGATTTCTGATGACGCCGCTTCTCATTTTCTCAGGTATACCGCCCGCGGTTGCAGTCGGCACGGAAGCGGCACAGATCGTTGCCTCCTCCGTCTCGGGCGCCATTGCCCAGTACAAGCGCAATAACGTCGACGTCAGACTCGGCGCCGTGCTCCTGACCGGCGGAATTGTAGGATCGATGATCGGCGTTCAGACAGTGAAGATACTGCGCCAGGCGGGTCAGTTCGATCTTTTCGTCGCCTTGAGTTATGTGACGTTCCTCGGCGCCATTGGCACCCTGATGCTGATTGAAAGCCTCAATACGATCCGCAAGACACGATCGGGCATCGCAGTCTCGTCCAGGCGGCCCGGCCAGCATAGCTGGGTCCACGGCCTGCCGTTCAAGATGCGGTTCCAACGCTCAAAGCTTTACATCAGCGCCGTTCCGCCGCTACTCATTGGTGCCTTCGTCGGCTTTCTGGCAGCGATCATGGGCGTTGGCGGAGGCTTCATCATGGTCCCGGCAATGATCTACCTACTGCGTGTCCCTACAAATGTTGCCGTCGGGACGTCTCTTTTTCAGATCGTATTCGTCACTGCTGCAACGACGGTTCTGCACTCGACAACGAACTTTACGGTCGATGTCGTCCTTGCAGTGTTGCTCATGGCGGGCGGCGTCATCGGCGCCCAGTTGGGTGCAGCGGCAGGCAGCCGGCTCAAGGGTGAAGAACTGCGCTTCCTTCTTGCCGCACTCGTTCTGCTCGTTTGCATCCGGCTTGGATGGGATCTCATTGTCGAGCCCACAGAGATCTTCTCAATTGCAACTCCAATCGGATGGCATCCATGATGTACGTGCGAGGCTTAATTGCATCGCTGGCGGCACTGCTGTTCTTGGTTGTCAGTGTGGAACCGTCGAGCCGTTTCGGCGTGATGTTTTCCGATACGGCCGAGGCGGCTCGCTCGGTACCGAAGGAAAGGCGCCAGAGATCGACGGCTAAGAAACCCGTGCCGGCTCCCGAAACACCTGCCGAAACCGGACCCGCAGCACCGATTGGCCCCGTCATTCCGCCGGCAGGTCAGTCACCCGTTCCACCGGCGCAAATTCCACTTCTGCCGCCCGAAGGCGTAGAAGCCGATGTTTCGGCACGCAGCATTGCTGTCACGTTTGGGTTTACCGGAACGGAGATCATCGTCTTCGGTACGGTCGACAACAGCCGCCAGCCGAGCGACGAGAGCGACTACTACGACATCGTTGTGGTCGTTGAAGGTACTCCAGAGACGATCATTTCCCGGCGAAAGTCGAACGTGGCCGGTCTTTGGATGAATACGGCTTCTCTCACCTTCGACCGTGTGCCCGGGTTCTATGCCATCGCGTCCACCCGTCCAGTGGAGCGAATTGCCGATCCTCAGATACTTGGGGAGCATGGAATCGGCTTCCAGAACATCAAATTCCGTCCCCGCGTAGCGCCTGTCCCAAACGTGTCTGATGAGGAGATCGCCGCCTTCCAGAGCGCCGTAGTGAGATTAAAGCAGAACGAAGGGCTGTACGTTCGCGAGGACGAGGACGTACTCTTTATTGGCAGAAGTCTTTTCCGCTCGTCGATCGAACTTCCGGCAAACATGCCGGTCGGCCCTCTTGATACCCGTGTCTACCTTTTCCGCCAGGGCAAGCTCATCGACACCTATAATTCGCGCATCATGCTCGAGCGAGAGGGGGCCGAACGCTGGCTACACGGCTTTGCTATGGAGCAGCCGCTCTTCTACGGCATTTTCGTGGTTGCTGCGGCTCTCAGCGCCGGGTTGTTGGCTTCGGCCATCTTCGCGCGAGGGGCATGAGCGAGCCTCAGTCTTCCCGGAGGAGCCGCGTGGCGACGGGATAGAGACCCTCCTGTCCCAGCATCCACACGGCCATGCCGTCATTTCCAAAGAGCGGCAGAAATGCCTCGTCGAGTACGTTCAATCCGCCGGTCCAGGTGCCGAATGCCGGCAGGACGAGCCGGAGCCCATTTCCGACGAAGCACGGCCGTCTCAGCGTTGCGCCCTGTATCGAAACCCGCGCGGCAGGGTGAAGGTGTCCGGCAATCTCGTGTGTGACCCTTCCCGATCGAGGCTCATGGCGCAGAACCATGCCAGAAACGCGGATTTCGCTGCAAACGTGCCCACCGAGATGCCTGCCGATCTCTGGGTCGTGATTGCCCGTCACCCAAATCCATTCGCGTTCGTCCTGAAGGATTCGAAGCGTGTCGAGATCTTCCTCACTCATGCGTGTACCGGCCCCGGCATCATGCAGGCTATCACCCAACGCGATGATCGTGCGGGCGCCGAACCGGTCGATGGCGCTGGCGAGACGTTCCAGCGTGTCGCGGGTGTCGTAAGGCGGGATCATCTGGCCGCGGGCTGCGAAGTACGACCCCTTCTCGAGGTGCAAATCCGAAACAATGAGGGCGTCTTCTGCCGGCCAAAAGAGTGCGCCTGAGGCGTCCGCGCGGAAGGCGCGGCCTGCTACCGATAGCGGTTGCTCGTTGAAATCTCCGGCATCGAGACGCTCGGGTTTCAATTGTAGCATGACCATTCTTAGCGCCTCCCTCAGCGCTTGGCGGTTGCTTCCAAAATCAGCTCGGCTGCGGCCGATCTCAAAAGCTGTTCCTGACTGGCCGCATAGACGGGCTCGCGGCCGATTTCGAGCAGTATCGGCACCGAAAGGGGCGAAACCCGCTCCAATGCTTGATGCCTGATTCGGCCCCGGATTCGTGCGAGGAACTCGCCCAATCGGGCAATATCCAGAAGTCCCGTGGCCG
>CAZSNH010000091.1:0-3047 GCA_964607855.1 uncultured Hyphomicrobium sp.
AACTTCGGTTACTCTTGGATCGATCGTGGAAACCGACTGCTGGACCTTGGCGACCTCCGGTTCGATCCGGGCGAGCGTCTCGCGCATGGTCGTGATCTTGGGATCGATTCCGGAGACTTCTTCGCGAACCCTGCTGATTTCCGGCTCGAGTCCAGATAGCTCGCGTTTGAGGCGGGCAATCTGCGGTTCCATGATTTCAAGTGCATTTGGGAGGACCGACAAATAATCGCGGATCTCCGAGCGGGGAAGCGTGCTGCGCAACCGGCTGAGAAGGGCTTCGCGAACATCTGCGGTTGGCGCGAGACCCGTGACGGTGATGGTCTGGCCGAGATAGCCGGCGTCAAGCTTGATGGGGTAGCCCGCTACTGCTGGCGAACTGGCAATTACGTCTGAGGCTATGGCGTGGGCGCGATCCTTGAGATAGTCGGCGTAGAAGGACCACGAGAGCCAGGCGGCGAGAGGCAGACCGATCATCCAAGCCAGGATCTTGAGGGGACTGACGGGCGCCGTCTTGTCGACGCTCTTTTCAAGCTGAGCCGAAACGCTGCCAAGCACAGTTGGGTCCGATGTTGCGTTATCGGCAATCTTGTCCACATCGCCGCCGGCTTGCTGAATTTTCTCGAGTGCAGTGAGGAAGGCGTCATCGAGTATGGCTTCGACTTCGGCGGGAGCCGTGCCGGCGCATTTTGCTGCCAGAAGCAGCAAAGGCGAAGCGCGCAGATAAAGGTGCCGCTCACCAAGGTCGATCCGGCGCAAGGTCGAGCCTTCGTCGCTCAAGGCCGCACTCGAGAAGTCATTGATGGCGGCGAGAATGCCACTCATGACGTGATCGCGTCCGGCAAGGTCGGAGGATTGCGGCCACCGGCCGATGAGCTCGCCTGTGCCGCGACGAACCAGATAGAGCTCCTCGACGGCAAATCGCTGCGTTTCGGCAAGAGCAAGTTCGGCGACCGATTTTCCCGTAACGAGGCTGCGCAAACGCAGCATGACCGGATTCGCATCGAGGCGGCGATTGAGGTCGTTGGCGAGATCCTTCATTGCGCTCGCGACGTAGGCCTGCACCATCCTCCCGGTCATCGGGTAGAGAGTCTCGACGAGCTCATCCTTGCTGTTGCGGATTTCGTTCTTGATGGTGCGCACAACGAGAGGCGCAATTGCGTCGGCAAGTGGGCCGTGGCGTTCGATCTCGGCTTTCCGTAGCGCCCGGTCGATCACCGCTGCAACGTTACTGAGAAAACGTTCCTCAGTCCCGGCGCGCTCGAATACCTCGTCGATGCGCCGGCCCAATTCCGCACGCTTCTCAGATTCGGTCTGGGTGAGAGCCTGGAGTTGCTGCTCGAGGTGCGAAAGGCTCTTCGTCTCGTTGTCGAACAGGAGTTCCTTGAGCCGATCAACGCTTTGAGACATGGGATCCTCGGGGCAGCAGCTCTTCTGCCGAATGCTTCGTCTACTTTCTCGAGATCCCGGCGACGTGGTCGGAGAGATTTCGGATGTGCTGAGCCAGTTCGTCGAAGGTGGCGCGCCGGTCAGCCGCTTGATCTGTTGCGAGCTGATCCAAGCGTGCCTGAATGACCTCCAATTGGCGTGTGATCCTCGACTCCAATTCGCGCAGGCGCGTCTCCATCAGCATGAACCGGGTGGCGACTTCCTGAGCATGATCTCCAAAGAGGAGCTGGCGCACTTGCTCCATGCGTTCATCTCTGCCCTCTGGGCCGGAGGCGCCAGCGCGCAGTTCTTCCAAGGATGTTGCGTTCATTGGGTTTGTCCTGCGGGCTTATCGGTGTTTGGCTTCGAACGGTTCGAGAGCCATGATCCCCTGGCCAGTTTGCCCCTCGAACCTGTTAAATTAGACTACTCAATGGTTTGGATATGGGCAAGACAAGTGCAATCCCCTTGGACTGGCCACAGTTTCGGCGTAACCAAATTAATTAGGTTCGTAATAGTCCTGGCAGAGGATTGGCCTCATGTTTCACCACCAAATCGGAAGCAGATTAGCTTGTCTCGCGGCGTTGGCGGTTTGCGTACCAGGGCTCGCAAGGGCCGACATCGTCATTTTGGGCTCGGACGTCCCAGCGTTTATCTCAGGACAAGTCCTTAAAGATTCAGAGGATATCAGCATCCCCAGCGGCGGAAGCGTGAGGTTTATGGCTCCTTCGGGGCGAGCAGACCTGCTCAAAGGGCCGGTCGCTAAGAAAGTTGGTGACCTACCAGGGGTGAAGGGAACGGCAGATCCCGAACTCTGGAAAGCCGTCACGGCGCGCCTCAGCGAGGACTTGGAGAGCGCATCAAGTGAAGAAATGATGACCCGAAGCATGGCGGAGCCCGAACTGGAGCCCGCCTACACGCCTTATAAGTTTTCATGGACGGATATCCCATTCATGGCCACGGGCGATATCTGCGCCGAGAAGGGCGCCACGCTGCGCATTGTCCGGCCTTCGGTTGAAAGGGCCGAAAGTGCCACGCTCATCGATCTGCAAAGCGGCGGCCGGAGGGTGGACATTACATTTCCGGCCAATGTGAGTTCAGTCCCCTGGCCCGCTGAGATTGCGCCGCGTGTTGGCAATTTTGCACTTCAGGGTGATGGTTCCGGTGCGCGCAGCTTCAGGCTGAGGCTGATCTCTCCACTACCTAATGCTCAAGATGCGCTCAGGGTTCTGCATGGGCAGCGCTGCGAGCTTCAGCGAAACGCGCTTCTCGATGCCATGAAGGATCCGAAGTTCCAGATTTCAGCACTCGCCGAATAGAACCTTCGAGCCAGTTCTCGTCTGCGGGAGAAATCGAGTGCCTGCCAGGCCAACTCGGTGAAGACGGGAGGCTAATGGACGCGATTGACGCAAAAGGTGATTACTTCCTGCATGGCGGTTTTCTCGGTGCAATCACGGAAGATTGCCAAAGCATCGCGAGCGATCGCCCCGTAAGAGCGGGCCCGTTCCAGTGTCGCTTCGACTGCTTTGTGCTTCTTCATGAGACTGATGGCATTTTCCAGATCGCCCTCCGCGATTGCGCCATCGGCAATCGTACGATTCCAGAACGCGCGCTCTGCCTCG
>CAZSNH010000091.1:3057-8850 GCA_964607855.1 uncultured Hyphomicrobium sp.
GCGACGCCGGCGTCCAGCGCCTCTCGATAGCGCGCCGCGCAAAGACACCACTGGTCGCCGGGCTTGAGACCGGGAAAGAGAAACTTAGGGCGGGGCGTGATGAGATCGTTGCCGCGGCGGAAAGAGAGAATAACGGGGAGTGTGATCTTGCCTTCCCGGAAGTCGTCTCCAACGCTTTTTCCGAGACGGGCGCTGTCGCCGGAATAGTCGAGCGCATCGTCGACGAGCTGGAAGGCTAGGCCGAGATTGCGTCCATAGGATCTGAGTGCCGCTAGCTCCTCGGCCGGCCGGCCGGCAAGCGCGCCGCCCGACTCTGCAGCCGCCTGAAAAAGCGCAGCCGTTTTCGCGTTGATGATCGCAAGATACTCGTCTTCCGTGGTTGCCGTGTTCTTGGCGGCAGCGAGTTGCATCACTTCGCCTTCGGAGAGCGTGGCTGCAGCATGCGATAGAATTCTCAACGCTGGCATGCTACCGACATCGACCAGCATTCGGAACGCTTGCGCGAGCAGGAAATCGCCAACGAGCACACTCGCCTGATTCCCCCAAATGAGTCGCGCCGACTTCTTGCCTCGGCGGACATCGCTGTCGTCGACCACATCGTCGTGCAGAAGAGTGGCCGTGTGGAGAAATTCGACTGCCGCACCGACGCGAATGTGGCCCGTTCCCGCATATTGAGAAAGTTTGGCCGAAGCGATTGCAATCATCGGCCGCAAGCGCTTGCCACCCGAGTCGATTAGATGGTGGGCGAGCTGGGGGATGAGTTCTACGTCGGACACAGCCTTATCGAGGATGATGCGGTTGATCGCATCCATGTCCTCGCGCACGAGATCCGAAAGGGGCTTCAGACTTTCACCCGGATCTCGGGCTTCTCCGAATGATACGACGACACCCAATGAATTCATTCCCTTGAGACGGCTGAGTGGAAAGAAAGCTATAGCCCGCACGAGCGCGGCCGTGAACGGCTTTTTGCCGCATTATTGCTCAGGGTCGATTGATGGGTGTCGGGAAAAGTTGGATTGTGAGACAGAGGAACGCTGAAGGCTGCTGGCGGGAGTGCGATGGAGACGACGGACGACGCTTTTTTGGGGGGAGCGCTGCAGCTTTTGCAGCCAAAATCGGGGTATCGCGCCGGAATTGACGCGGTGCTTCTTGCTGCGTCTGCACCGCCACCCGGCGGCCGCCAGGAACGGTATCTGGACGCTGGCGGTGGGGTGGGTACAGTGGGCCTTTGCATTGCACGGCGCTATCCCGATGCGATGAGCGTTATTCTCGAACGTGAGCCAATCCTCGTTGGTCTCGCAGAGGAGAATGCGCGGCGCAACAATCTTGCAGAGCGCGTCTCGGTCTTCAGCGGCGATATCCTTGCACCTGCTTCTGAACTGGCGGGGCTCGGGCTGGTCGCGGAAAGCTTCGATCATGTGCTCGCAAATCCTCCGTTCCATGTCGATGGTCAGGGCACTCCGTCACCGGAACCCCTGCGTTCCTCCGCCCATTCCATTCCCGAGACTGACCTCGATCAATGGGGTAGGTTGCTCGCGCGGATGGCTGCGCCCGGCGGAACGGCAACACTCATCCATAAGGCGGATGCGCTTGGAAAAGTGATTGGGGCGCTTTCCGGCCGCTTCGGCGGATTGCGCATCTTGCCCATTTACCCGCGGGCAGAAGCACCGGCCATTCGCGTTATCGTCCAGGGCATCAAGGGCAGCCGCGCTCCTCTCACTCTGCTTCCTGGGCTCATTTTGCACGGGGAAGGCAACGCCTTCACGCCCCTCGCAGATGCCATTTTCCGGTCAGGCGCCGCACTGACGCTCGAACCCAAAAAATAAGTGTCGCCACTTGCCCGGCGAGGCTCTTGAAAGCTTGCACTTCCCGGGGCCAAATACCCCGCCTGACGATCCCGGTTTCTACCTGGAGCCTATGCCATGTGGCCTTTCAATTTCGGACCTGTCGTGCCTGTTCTTCGGCTTTCGGGACCGATCGGCATGGTGACGCCGCTGCGGCCAGGGCTTTCCATCGCCTCGCTCGCCGGACCGATCGAGAAAGCCTTCGCCTTGTCAAAAGTGCCGGCGGTCGCAGTGATCGTCAACTCGCCAGGGGGCTCGCCAGTGCAATCGAGCCTTATTTACCGGCGCATCCGGCAGCTTGCAGATGAGAAGGAAAAAAAAGTCTACGTGTTCTGCGAGGATATTGCCGCTTCGGGCGGTTATTATCTGGCCGCGGCCGGAGACGAGATTTACGCCGATGCCTCTTCGATCATCGGCTCGATCGGCGTCATCTCAGCGGGCTTCGGCTTCGACAAGCTGCTCGAGAAATACGGCATCGACCGTCGTGTTTACGCGGCGGGCGAGAAAAAGGGCGCGCTCGATCCATTCCTGCCGGAAAAGGCCGATGACGTGGCGCGGCTCAAGGATTTGCAGCGTGACGTACACGATGTCTTCATAGGCATCGTGAAGGAGCGCCGGGCCGGCAAACTTAAATGTCCGGATCAAGAACTATTCTCAGGTGCCTTCTGGTCCGCAGCGAAGGCAATGGAACATGGTCTCATCGATGGCATTTCGGATGTGCGCATCAAGATGCGCGAGATCTATGGCGACAGAGTCCGCCTTAAGCTGGTAGCGACCGATAAGATGGGACTGTTTTCGCGGCTGCGCCGGCTTCCGTCACTGCATTTACCCGAAAACGAGACGTCGGGTGGCGGCAGCTTCGCCAATGATCTAATCTCTGCAATCGAGGCCCGAGCGCTGTGGTCGCGGTTTGGTTTGTAGAGTTGAGCGCGGGAATTCGTCGATGCCGCAAGTTTTGATTCTGATCGCCATCGGTGCGGGGATCTACGCAGGTTCGAAGTGGCTCGCGCGCGAGTTCGAGAAGAAACGGGCTGCGAGATCGCAAGCCCCCTCCGAGGAGGTGCCGCCTTCCTCTGCAATGGCTGCCGATCGCGGTGCCCTCGAGTTCGATCCCAAGGAAAACGTTTACCGGCCCAAGGCGTGACCCGTCAGAGCGCCCCCACAGTGAGTAGCCCGACCAAAGTGAGCGCTGATAGGAGCGTTGAGAGATTGACGTCCCCGACCTCCTTGAAGCGGACAACCCGAACCGTCTCGCGGACCTCGACGCGACTCTGAGGCTGGCTCCCTTCTTTGGCGAGAATCCAGTTCCAAAAGAATTTGCCGAAGGCTTTGGCACGCGCCCAGAGTTCGAAGGGAGCACGCTTCCAGCCGTACTTCATTCCAAAAATCACCAGTGCAACGACGAAAATCTGAGCCAGCGCCGACACCCACCCGCCGATCAGGAACCAGAGCAGAGACCACACAAAGCCGAGTAGGCTTGTGAGGGCCCACCAGATCCAGATAAGTGCATCCACAGCCTCGCTCCTTTCGGGGTCCTGCCGCCCCTCTTCATAGATGACGAACACTCAAGAATACGTATAGTGCCACGCGCTTGGAACCTTTCCCCCTACTTGGCTTAAGAACTAGCCTCACATGACGCAAAAACCTGCCTTCTCGCTCAATCCAGAAAAATCCTTTCAGGATCTGATCCTCTCCCTGCAGCAGTTTTGGGGCGCGCAGGGCTGCGTCGTCCTCCAGCCGTACGACATGGAAGTGGGTGCGGGCACCTTCCATCCGGCAACGACGCTGCGCGCACTCGGTCCTCGCGCGTGGAATGCCTGCTATGTGCAGCCCTCCCGCCGTCCCAAAGACGGCCGCTACGGAGAAAACCCAAACCGGCTGCAGCACTATTACCAGTTCCAGGTGATCATGAAGCCATCACCCGAAAACATCCTCGACCTCTACCTGCAGAGCCTGAACACCATCGGCATCGATACGGAAAAGAACGACATACGGTTTGTCGAAGATGATTGGGAGAGCCCGACACTCGGCGCGTGGGGTTTGGGTTGGGAGGTTTGGTGCAACGGAATGGAGGTGACGCAGTTCACCTACTTCCAGCAGGTGGGGGGCTACGACTGCCGTCCAGTGGCGGGGGAAATCACCTATGGACTGGAGCGGCTCGCCATGTACGTGCAAGGCGTCGACCGCGTCTTCGATCTCAATTTCAACGGCCGTGATGACGCCAAGAGGCTCAACTACGGAGATGTCTTCCTGCAGGCCGAGCAGGAGTACTCGCGCTTCAATTTCGAGCACGCCAATACAGACATGCTGCTCAACCATTTCAAGGATGCCGAGGCCGAATGCAAATCGCTTTTGGAAAAAGGCACCGGGGGTGACAAACATCTCCTCGCCTTGCCTGCCTACGATCAGTGCATTAAGGCATCCCACATTTTCAATTTGCTCGATGCCCGCGGCGTCATCTCAGTGACGGAGCGGCAGAGTTATATCTTGCGCGTGCGCGAGCTGGCGAAGGCCTGTTGCGGCGCCTGGCTGCAAACAGAAGGGGGTAAGGCAGCATGACATCAGTCGCGGTGGCTGCGATGCCGGCGATCGTGCCGGTGATGAGTTTTTATGATATCTTCAACGATCCACAGCAGATGGGCTTGGGAGTGCTGATCTTCGTCGGTGCAACGTTCATTGGCGTGGTTGTGTCCCGAATGGTACCGCGCGATAAGGGCCCCACCCTTTTTGGAACGTTGGCAGCATTGGCCGTGGTGGGAGGGTTGGCCTATCTCGGTGTGGAGGCGGCAGCCTATATTCTTTGGATCTTCCTGGCGGGAGCAATTCTGCTCGGCGCCTTTGCCTTGTTCACGGGCTAATGTATCGTAGCGTGAGAGGAATAGGCCGAGAGCTTGAAGTTCGGCTGGAGGGAGAACCAATTATGACGACGTTTATTGCTGGCCTCATCGCGCTTGGCGTACCGCTGCTTTTGATCGGACTTCTTTTCCTGCGACGGAACAAGCCGGTCCTCGGTTTCTACGTCGTCGCGCTCCTGATTGGTCTGGGCTACCTGACGTCAACGGGGGCCGTTGACGAAATCGGCGCAATGGCACTCGAGAAGTTCGGGCAGGCGACGGCCGAGAAAGACCCCGGGCCGACCCCTGCGCCGGCTCCGGCAAACTAGGCAACCCGAGCGATGTGCGGTTTTACAGTGCCGGGCCTCAACCGGCACCGGGTACGTTGCGGTCGAAGCTGACATTCACTTCGAATTCGCCGGGGCGCGCACCTTCAGGAACCGCAAACGTCACGGTTCGCACGGTGGAGAAGTAGCCGATCGGATTTTCGACCGCGACATTGGTGTCGATCTTGAGTTTCTCGGCAAAAACCTTCTCTCGCTTGGCGTCGGTTACGACGATGTTTACGGGAAGACTGATGGGACCCGATTTGCCGCGAGGGCCGAGGAGCACGCGGCCCGAGAAGCCAACCTTCATCGTGACACGGCCCGGCTCGACTTGGCATTCCCGCGCGGTCTTTGTGATTTCTCCGCGATGAACGATGGCGAGGCCATCACCTGCACGCCCCTGTTCGTAGATGGTAAGATTGTTGTCACGGCTCGTGGCCAGAACCTTGGGGCAACCGGCGATGATTTCTTCAGACGTCACGCTCCCCGTCGCATTGGGATCGGCTTTTGCGGCTTCAAGAAGCTGGGCTTCGTTGACCTCCCCGGACGGCGTTGTCGCGGCCGTTGTGTTCGACGAGCCGCCGAAAATCCCTGAGCCGAGGCCAGAGGTGAGCGAGGACATGCCGCACCCGCCAAGGGTCGCGCCTAAGATTGCAACGAAAAGCGGGGCGACGAGGCAGCTGCGGCCGGCATGGATCGATTGCACCGCAAGCCCATCGCTTACATAATCCCGTGATTTTCTCTGTGACAAACTCGGAAAGTCCCCTAGTCCTTCGAGGAGAAGATGTG
>CAZSNH010000092.1:0-8808 GCA_964607855.1 uncultured Hyphomicrobium sp.
CGGAAGGACACTCAATATGAAGCATATGAGACCCAAAAGCGCTGGCTTTCCCGGACAGGCGCGGGCGGTAGGTTTTCCGGTGAAGCGTGAACTGAGTTCTTGGGTCAGCAGGGGTGTCAACCTTTCGCATGTTTGTAGACTGGGGCTCAGCTTGCGGCCCGATGTCTGAACGCCTAATGTTGCCTGAGAGAACGGCATTCGAGAGTGACGTTCGAACCCGAGAAAGCCTTAACAAGCGGCCGGGACACCATCAAGGCATCGTCCGTCACCGGGCGATAAGGACTGGCCAAAACGGCAGAAAAATGAAGCGGAGAAATACGTTAGAACGCAAAGACCTTGCGTTCCGGCGTTGGAGCCGCGAGTGAGGACAGCTTTCATGTTCAAGGGATCTTTTACGGCGCTCATCACACCCTTCAAGAACGGCAAGGTCGACGAAGATGCCTTCCGCCGGTTCGTCGAGTGGCAGATTCATGAGGGCACGCACGGACTGGTCCCCGTCGGTACGACCGGCGAAAGCCCGACGCTCGATTACGATGAGCACAAGCGCGTCGTCGAGTTGACTATCGAAGTGGCGCGGGGGCGAGTTCCCGTGATTGCGGGAACGGGCTCCAATTCGACCGAGGAAGCCATCGAGCTTTCCCAGCACGCTGAAAAGGCCGGCGCCAATGCGCTTTTGATCGTAACCCCCTACTATAACAAACCCACGCAAGAAGGGCTTTATCTGCACTTCAAGGCGATCAACGACGCTGTCGGTATCCCGATCATCATTTACAATATTCCGCCCCGCTCCATCGTTGACATGTCGGTCGAGACGATGCGCCGCTGTGCGGAACTCAAGAACATCATTGGTGTCAAAGACGCGACCGCAAATCTCGCGCGCGTCTCCCAGCAGCGCGCTGCCATCGGAGAAAAGTTCTGCCAGCTCTCGGGCGAAGACGCGACTGCCCTCGGCTTCATGGCTCATGGCGGCATAGGCTGCATTTCGGTGACATCGAACGTGGCCCCGCGACTCTGTGCCGAGTTCCAGAACCACTGCCTCAAGGGCGATTTCAGGGCCGCGCTTGCAATTCAGGACCGTCTGATGCCGCTGCACGATGCGATGTTTGTCGAAACCAACCCGGCACCGGTGAAATATGCCGTTTCTCGTCTTGGCTTCTGCGCGGCGGACACCCGGCTTCCGCTCGCACCAATGAGCGAGGGCGCAAAGCAGATTGTCGACGCGGCGCTTGCCAAGGTTGGCCTCTTGAAGGCGAACGCGGCCGAGTAAGCCGCTCAAAATCGAGAGTGCATCCCATGGCGGGTAGCAAGGATGACGGCCGAAAGACCGTCGCCGAGAATCGAAAGGCCCGGCACGAGTACTTCATCTCCGATACGTACGAGGCCGGACTTCAGCTTCTGGGAACCGAAGTCAAATCTCTGCGCAAAGGTCAGGCAAACATCGCCGAGAGCTACGCCACGTTTGAAGATGGCGGTATGTGGCTCATTAACTCCTACATTCCCGAGCACCAGTCCTCAGGAAAGTTCTTTCAGCATGAGCCCAGGCGCAAACGCCGGCTGTTGATGCGTAAGCCCGAGATGCACAAGCTCGCAATCGCAATTGAGCGCAAGGGCATGACGCTGGTTCCTCTCGAGCTCTATTTCAATCCTCGCGGCATCGCAAAGCTGCGCATCGGCCTCGCCGAAGGCAAGAAGCTGCATGATAAACGCCAGGATGCGGCCAAGCGCGACTGGAACCGTCAGAAGGCGCGCATCATGCGGGAGAAGGGATGAGCGCATGACGGGGCCGACGAGCCTGACCGACGTCGACTGGTCGAAAATTCCGCCGCCCGAAGACGATGGCGGTACTCAGCATTTGCTGGGGACCCAAATACCACCTGTCACCCTTGTAGCAACAGATGGCCGGGAGATAGCGCTTTCGGCACTGCCGGGGCGTGTGGTTCTTTTCGCCTATCCGATGACGGGCCGTCCAGGTGTTGCGCTCCCCGAGGGCTGGGACTTCATTCCGGGTGCACGGGGCTGCACACCCCAAGCCTGCGCGTTCCGCGATCTCGAAGCCGATCTCAAAGCTGCGGGGGCGGATCACCTGTTCGGAATTTCCACCCAGAATTCAGACGATCAGCGTGAGGCCACAAGCCGGCTGCACTTGCCCTTTCCATTGCTGTCAGACGCGGGTCTCGCATTTGCTAGAGCGCTCAAACTGCCTACCTTTGACGCAGCGGGAAGGACGCTACTGAAGCGTCTAGCGCTCATCGCCGACGACGGCCGGATCATGAAGGTCTTTTACCCGGTGTTTCCGCCGGACCGGAACGCCCCCGACGTCCTCGACTGGCTGAGGGGCAATCCCAGATGACAGCATGGCCTTGGCCCGCCCCAAAGGACGATGGCGGAGCCCGTCATCTTGGAAGCGGCCTTGGCCTACCAGGTTGCCCGCTTCCTTCGACGCTGGGTGGATTTGTAAGCCTTGCCGCCATAGACGGACGGACCATCATTTTTGTCTATACGTGGACTGGCCGGCCCGGACTTCCAAATCCTCCGGACTGGGACACCATTCCGGGTGCCCACGGGTCGACATCTGAAGCGGAAGGCTTTCGCGATCACTATCGGGACTTCGAGAACCTTGGTTTCGCGGTTTTCGGATTGAGCAGCCAAGATAGCGAACATCAACGTGAGTTCTCACAACGCCTGCGTCTGCCGTTTGCGCTTCTGAGCGATGCCGATTTCAAGTTTTCCGAAAGCTTGACACTCCCGCGTTTTACCGCAGGGGGCACGACCTACCTCAAGAGACTGACAATCGCCGCCCGCGACGGGCGCATCGAAAAGGTCTTCTATCCCGTGCATCCCCCCGATACTCATGCAGCCGAGGTCTTGGCCTGGATTAGGGCCGATCGAGAAACGTCTGGATGTCCCTGAAGACGGCGCGGAACATCTCGGCAGTCAATCTTCCGGTGTTGGTGTTGTAGCGTGAGCAATGAAAACTGTCGAAAAGTGCCAGTCCGTCCGTGACGTCGTGTCGCGCACCATGTGAGAAGGGATAGGCTGCCCTACGAGCACCAAGCGCTGAGAGTACCTGATCGTGAGCAATTCGTCCCAAGGCGAGGATAGCGCGTAACTCTGGCAACGCCGCGATGCGAGATTCGAGAAACGGCCGGCAGGATCTGATTTCTTCCGGCGTCGGCTTATTCTCGGGAGGAACGCAGCGCACCGCGTTGCTGATCATGGCACCAACGAGCTTCAAGCCATCATCCGGGCGCGCTTCATAAGATCCTTTGGCGAAGCCAAATTCGAGAAGCGTCTTATAGAGCAGATCTCCTGCATAGTCGCCCGTGAATGGGCGACCGGTGCGGTTTGCTCCCTTGAGGCCGGGCGCCAAGCCGACAATCAAGAGCTTCGCACGCAGGTCTCCGAACGAGGGCACAGCGCCGTTGAACCACGCCGGCTCAGCAAGGCAATTTGCTGCTCGAAAAGCAACCAGGCGACCGCAGCGCGAGCAGTGACGGTCGGGTTCAGCCGCATGTGCGAGAGGTTCCTTCTTGCTCATGTGGCAAATCTAGCCGCAGGCCCAGTGTCTTGCGTCAGACTTCCTCGGCAAGGTCATCATTGTCTTCAAAGGGCATCGGATCTCGAGAAGTACCTTGCGAGCTGCGTGTGCCAAAGCCCCTCCCCATTCCTTCGCGAGGAGCGCGCTGAGCCGGATCGCGCCCGATGACGTTTTCAAGGTCAGCAAGATCGATGAACTGATCGGACTGGCGGCGAAGCTCATCGGCCACCATCGGTGGCTGGGACTGCAAGGTTGATACGACGCTGACGCGCTTGCCCATCTGCTGGAGAGCCGAGACGAGGCACTTGAAGTCGCCATCGCCCGAAAAAAGGACGATGTGGTCGAGATTTTCCGCCAGCCGCATCGCATCAACGGCAAGCTCAATATCCATGTTTCCTTTGACTTTTCGGCGCCCCGTGACGTCGGTGAATTCCTTCATTGGCTTCGTCACCATGGTGAAGCCGTTGTAGTCCAGCCAATCAATCAAGGGCCGGATGGAAGAATATTCCTGATCTTCAGCAAGTGCTGTGTAGTAGAGAGCGCGAACGAGACGCCCTTTCTGGCGAAAATGCGAAAGCAAACGCTTGTAGTCGATGTCGAAACCGAGCGACTTCGATGTCGCATATAGATTTGCCCCATCGATGAAAAGCGCAATACGCTCCTCGGGGTAGAAATGCATGGATACCTCATTCTGATCGTTTTCGGATGGCTGCGGGAGGACCCAAAGCCCGGCATTGCTCGTTGGTTTTAATCAGTCGTCTGAATTGATTGAGTTAATGATTTGGACACAATTCTTCATAACGGTAAACTGTTGAAATTGCCACACTTCTGCTCGCCGTTTGCTCGAAATAACAGATTGTACGAGGCGTGTGAAATTGCCGCCGACGCTCAGTGATCAGAGCACTATAAGGCGTGTACGAATGTTCTTAACTGCGAGATTGGCGCCTTCCCTTCCCATCAAAACAGTGTTCATTTGCCGGTTTGCTGGGCACCCCAAAAGTGCGCCGCAAAAGACCTTGATCTTCTATTGTTCCCGTGTCAGTTGCTATTTATGCGAATTCGTGGATCGGTTGCAGGGCAACCGAGATAACCCTAACCCAAAACCGACTGACTGAGCGAAAGGGTGCTGGCTGATGGCACGCGTCACTGTCGAAGATTGCGTCGACAAAGTTCCCAATAGATTCGAACTGGTTCTCCTAGCCGCCCACCGGGCGCGCAATATCGCGAATGGCAGCTCCATTACGGTTGAGCCCGAGAACGATAAGAATCCGGTTATTGCGCTGCGCGAAATCGCCGAAAAAACCATCCCGCCAGAGGACATGCGCGAAGGCTTGATCCACTCCATCCAGAAAAACGTCGAGGTCGACGAGCCCGAGGCGGGTGCTGCGCCAGTGCTCGCCACGGAACGGCGCCTGCCCATTCTTGGGCGCGACGATCAGGCCAGCGATACTCAGGTCGACGTGCTGACCGAGGAGCAGCTCCTGCGCGGCCTCGAAAGCATGACACCTTCCGAGCCCTCGTCGAACGGAACGGGCGGACCGCGCGAACGCGGCCGTTGATTTCCGTGATAAACTTCACTTTCGCGAGCGGCGGGCGAGCGACACGCTGAGTATTCCTGAGGCTGGTGCTGAGGAGCCACGTGCAAGGCCCGCCAAGAGGTGTGGCGGGCCATGATGCGTCAGTACGAGCTCGTCGAGAAAGTACAGAAATACGATTCCACGGCGGACGAGGCACTCCTCAACCGGGCCTACGTATATGCCATGAAGGCGCACGGCCACCAGAGACGGGCGTCTGGAGATCCCTATTTCTCGCACCCGCTCGAGGTCGCAGCAATCCTCACCGATCTGAAGCTCGACGACGCAACCATCGTCACCGCACTTCTTCACGACACGATCGAGGACACCGACGCAACACGGGCCGAGATCGACCAGCTGTTCGGTCCTGAGATCGGCGCCCTCGTCGAAGGCCTTACTAAAATCAAACGGCTCGACCTCGTTTCAAAGCAGGCCGAGCAGGCCGAAAATTTTCGCAAGCTCCTACTCGCCATTTCGACAGATATTCGCGTGCTTCTGGTGAAGCTCGCAGATCGTCTGCACAACATGCGCACGATGGAGCACATGAAGCCGGAAAGCCGCCGGCGCAATTCCGAGGAAACACTCGAGATATACGCCCCGCTCGCCGGTCGCATGGGCATGCAGGCCATGCGCGACGAACTCGAGGATCATGCCTTCCGCTGGCTTTATCCGGACGCCTATCGCACAGTGACCGATAAGCTCGCCGAGCTGCGGGAGAAGAACGGACCTCTGGTCGAGGAGATTGCAAAGGCTCTCAGGGAGAAGCTTGCCGAAGTCGGGATCAAGGCCGAGGTTAAGGGCCGGGAAAAGAAACCCTACTCGATCTGGAGCAAGATGGAGAACCGCCAGATCAGCCTCGAGCAATTGTCCGACATTTATGCCTTCCGGGTGATCGTCGATACGATTGATGATTGTTATCGCGTCCTCGGTGTCGCGCATACGACGTGGCGGACGGTGCCGGGCCGTTTCAAAGACTACATCTCGACGCCTAAGCAGAACAATTACCAGTCGATCCACACGACTGTAGTCGGCCCGCGCCATCAGCGCGTCGAGCTTCAGATCCGCACGCGCGACATGCACCGGGTCGCAGAATACGGCGTTGCCGCTCACGCTCTCTATAAGGATGCCAATGCGGCGAGCGGCAAAGCGCTTGCAAAGGTGGGTACAGAATTCGACAAAGACCATGGCCCGTACATGTGGCTGCGCCGTCTCGTCGAAACGCTGCTCGAAGGCTCCAATCCTGAAGAATTCCTCGAGCACACCAAGCTCGAGCTTTTCCAAGACCAGGTGTTCTGTTTCACGCCGAAGGGCCGTCTCATTGCCCTGCCGCGCGGGGCCACCCCGCTCGACTTCGCCTATGCCGTCCACTCGGACGTCGGTCGCGAAGCCACTGGTGCCTATGTGAACGGTCTCCACGTGCCGATCGATACGCGGCTGCGCAACGGCGATGAGGTCCAAATCAGGACCACCAAAGGCCACATCCCCCCGGCCGCATGGGAGAATTTTGCCGTCACCGGGCGGGCCCGTTCGGCGATCCGTAAGGCGGCGCGCGATGCCACAAAGCGCAAATATGTCGAACTCGGCCGTCGCCTGCTCGTTGCGGAATTCGAGGTCCGGGGCGCAAGCTATTCGGATGAATTGTTGAAGATCATTCTTCCGGCCCATGGCCAGAAAACGCCCGACGACTTACTGGCTGCAATCGGGAGGAACGATGTCGCCGCAAAAAGCATCGCAGCATCCCTGCTACCCGATAAACCGGTCGGCCCCGCCGGGCAGACCGAACAGCCCTACGTTCCCCAACGCCGTTTCGGACGTGCTCGCGGCCAAGATGGCTGGTTCGGCCTGCGCTCGGCCATGCAAAGCCTCCGCTTTCGGGCCGAAGGCGACGACGCGGCAACCCGTAGCAGCGTTCTCTCTATTCGCGGGGTCAAGAACGATCTTCCCGTAAGTTTCGACGTGGGTGGAGCGGTTCCCGGCGACCGGATCGTGGGCGTCATGATGCCGGGCGAAGGCATCCGGATCTTCCAGATCCATTCGCCACGCCTCCAGGAATTCGAGCACGAACGATGGATCGACGTCACCTGGGATGTCGACCCTTCGAACCCCGAACGTTTTCCGGCCCTCATCAGTGTCCATGCGCCGAACCGTCCGGGCACGCTCGCGCAAATTGCCGACGTGATCGGCCAGGCAGGCGGCAACATCGACAATCTCAAGATGATCCGGCGCGCCTCCGACTTCACGGAGCTGCGAATCGCCCTTGAAGTGTTCGACCTCGTGCATCTCAATCAGATCATCGCGGGCCTGAAGTCCAAGTCGATTGTCAACAAGGTGGAGCGTATCTTCGAATGACCTCCGGCACAGTCCAACCCCGAAAGCTCCGCCTTGGGGTCAACATCGATCACGTCGCAACCATCCGCAACGCGCGCGGAGGGCATCATCCGGATCCGCTGCGCGCCGCACACATTGCTGTTGACGCGGGCGCCGATGGGATTACCGCCCATCTCAGGGAAGATCGGCGTCACATTTCGGACAGCGATATTTCGCGGCTCAAGGCCGAACTGACGCGCCCACTCAATCTTGAAATGGCGGCAACGCGCGAGATGCTGAGCATTGCCCTTCGCCATATCCCGAACGCGTGCTGTCTTGTCCCTGAACGGCGCGAGGAGCGGACGACCGAAGGCGGATTGAATGTCATCTCGCCCTCGAAGGAGTTGCCAGAAATCATCCGTGCGCTCAAAGGCGCCGGCATCCGGGTATCTCTCTTCATTGAACCCGATACGGCAGCCATCGAAGCCTCGGCACGACTCGGTGCCGACATCGTGGAACTGCACACGGGCTGCTACTGCGAACGGGCTCTCGAGGACGATGCTCAAGGCGTAGCAAGTGAGGTTGAACGGCTTCGCACGGCTGCTGTGCTGGCGGCGTCCTGCGGTCTCGAAGTCCACGCCGGGCACGGTCTAACATTCAACACGGTTGGCGCCATTGCGCGCTTCCCTGAAGTCGTCGAACTCAACATCGGGCATTTTCTCATTGGAGAAGCCATCTTCGGCGGGCTAGCATCGGCGATAGTGCGAATGCGCGCGCTCATGGACGAGGCGCGGGCCAGCTTACGTCAAAGTGCGAAGGCGCAGACATGATCGTCGGACTGGGAAACGATCTCGTCGATATTCGCCGCGTTGCAGCAACGCTCGAGCGGTTCGGGGACCGTTTCACGCATCGCATCTTCACAGACGAGGAACGGCGCAAGTCGGACGGTCGCGCCAACCGGGCTGCGTCGTATGCCAAGCGGTTTGCTGCCAAGGAGGCCTGTTCGAAAGCTCTCGGCACCGGATTTCGCCGCGGCGTCTTCTGGCGCGACATGGGGGTCGTGAACCTGCCCTCGGGGCGACCGACATTGCTCTTAACAGGTGGTGCGGCCGATCAGTTGCGTCTCATCATTCCGGATGGATACGAGGCCCGCATCGATTTGACGCTGACCGATGACTTTCCCCTCGCCCAGGCCATTGTCATCATTTCGGCCATTGCCCTTAAGGAAGATCTGAGAGGCTAGGCCGTTCGCTGCCAGTTTCGGCTGCTCTCAATCGCCCAGGAAGCGTTGCCGCAATGCCGCACCGTGCGGCGGCGCCTCGATTGCACCACTCTTTAGAAATCGGTATAGCCTGCGGACTTTGTGGCTTGAAGCGTCCCCGATCTATG
>CAZSNH010000093.1:0-8798 GCA_964607855.1 uncultured Hyphomicrobium sp.
GATTGGCGGCCGTTTCAGCCGGTACGGCTTGCTTTGGCGGATACGCCTTCGCCGAGCCCTTCCGATTGTCGGTCACGCGCTATCAGGTTTCGCCCCAGCATTGGCCGGCAGGCTTCAAGTTGCGTCTGGCGATCATTGCAGATCTGCATGCCTGTGAGCCGTGGATGCCCGCGGAGCGCGTCCGTCAGATCGTAAAACGCACCAACGCCCTTGCGCCCGATGCCACCTTGCTTCTTGGCGACTACGTTGTGGGTGATCGTCTCGGGCGCATAGGCAGGGCCGTGCCGCACGACGACTGGGCAGGGGCACTGGGCGAATTGAAAGCGCCATTCGGCGTCCATGCCGTGCTCGGCAACCATGACTGGTGGGAAGAAGCTGCCATTCAGGTGAAGCGCTCGGGCCCCGTCAAGTCGCGCCTCGCGCTCGAACGGTCCGGAATCCCGGTCTATGAAAACGATGCCGTGCGTCTTGTAAAGGATGGGCAGCCCTTCTGGATTGCGGGCCTCGGTGATCAGTGGGCCTTCTGGCCCAAGACGCGAGCGCGGCGCAGCTTTGGCCAACGCAACATCAATTACACGGGGGTCGACGATCTGCCCGCGACGCTTGCAGAAGTCGGTGATGACGCACCCGTCATTCTCATGGCGCACGAGCCTGATGTCTTTCCAATAGTGCCCGAGCGCGTTGCGCTCACGGTGTCGGGACATACGCACGGCGGACAAATTCGCCTCGCCGGCTTCTCACCCATCATTCCCTCGCGCTATGGACGGAGATATTCCTACGGGCACATCGTCGAGGCGGGCCGCAATCTCGTCGTGTCCGGCGGTCTCGGGTGCAGCGGCCTACCGGTGCGGTTTGGAGTGCCCCCCGAGATCGTACTCATAGATGTTGTTTAGTCGTTGCGCCTCACGCGGGTTGCAATTGGCATACGACTTGGTCTATGCGCGGCGTGTCGTTCAAGAGCACGAAACGAGACTATGACAATTGCCCCTCCCGACTGGCCGGACCTCGCAGGTCGCATCATCGATGACGAGACGGGCCGGTGGCATATGCTGCCCGTGCGCGTCTATTTCGAGGATACGGACGCCGGGGGAGTTGCCTATCATGCCTCATACATTCGCTGGTGCGAGCGCGGACGCACGGACTTTCTCCGCCTTCTCGGAACGGATTCGCGACGGCTCATCGATGGCTCCGACAGTCTGGAGCCCGCCGCATTCGTGGTGCGGCGCATGAATTGTGAGTTCCTCAGGCCAACGCGAATGGACGACGTTCTCACCATCGAAACTCGCGTCAAAGAGGTAGGTGGGGCCAGCGTTACGCTTCTTCAAACCATCAAGAATGCCGGCCGGCCGGTTTTTGAGGCACTCGTGACGGTCGTGCTGGTGGCGGTATCCGGTAAACCTTTGCGGCTTTCCTCAGCCGTTCGTGCCGCGTTCAGCACAGATAATCCGATTGCTGGCGTTGTCCGGTAGACATGCCTGCCCTTTGAACCCATGATAGGCTTAAGGGAGGCGACGCTTGCCGACGGGGACATCATGACCACGATCAAGGATCGGGATGGGATCGATCTCGATATCAAGGACGCCATCGAAGGCTACGAGCGGTTCCGGCTCGAGTTCGAACGCGACAGAGCCTTCTACAAGAGCCTCGCCACCAGGAAGCAGAAGCCGCGTCTGCTCTGGATCGGTTGTTGCGACAGCCGCGTGGTGCCGGCTCAGATCACATCCGCAGATCCAGGCGAGCTCTTCGAAATTCGAAACATTGCGAACTCGGTGCCGCCATCGGGAGCCGACGACGACTCGGTTGGTGCGGCCATCGAATATGCGCTGGCGCACCTCGGTGTCGACGACATCGTGGTCTGTGGCCATACGGGATGCGGCGGCATCCAAGCCCTCGCAGAGCCCATTCCGCCAGATCGCGAAGCGCACCTTGGACGCTGGGTCGAGTATACGAGGCCGGCGCACGATCTCATCCGAGCAGCCAATCTGGAGCCAGAGAACCGGATCCTCGAGACGATCAAGGCCCATATTCACTTCCAGCTCGACAACCTGATGAGCTACCCGATCGTCGCCGATGGAGTGGCCGCCGGCCGGGTCAACATTCACGGTTGGCTCTACGACATGGAAAAGGGCGAAATCTTTGCCTACGACCGGGAAAGCGGCGATTGGCGGGGATTGCTGGAACTCGCCGCCGCCCAGGCCGCGACGTAATTGCAGGCGCTTTCGCCCCTTTGCCATCAAAAACCGGGGATATCCTGTTTTCGGGGTGAGGCAGGCCAGCCCACGTTTGGTCATATTGCACGGCAACATGTGCGAGCTACAAAAGGGCCGATTCGGAGCAGCACTTGTAAGCGGGGCCGGCAACGGTATTGGCCGAGGGTGGGAGCGTTGCCTTTTCCGGAGAGCCTAGAAACAGAATTCTTCCATCGAATGGCGGTTCTTGGACGATGAATCCTGCTGATCTTCAGCAATCGACGATTGCGCCTGCGACCGCGGGCGGCATCTCTTTCATGGAACTCTTTCTCAATGCTTCCCCAATCGTTCAGCTGGTGATGGTGGGCCTGCTTATCGCCTCGATCTGGTCGTGGGCGATCATCGTTGAGAAGATTTTTGCTTTCCGCCGGGCGCGGATTGAAACCGACCGCTTCGAGCAGACGTTCTGGTCAGGCCAATCGCTCGATGAGCTTTATAGCGCTCTCTCGCGCGGCCGAACGATCGCGATGGGCGCACTTTTTGTTGCCGCGATGCGCGAGTGGAAGCGCTCGGTCGAAGGCAGCACACGGGCGCTGGGCGGCATTCAGATGCGCGTCGAGAAGGTCATGGACGTCACCATCAGCCGTGAGATGGAGCGGCTCGACCGCCGGCTGCTCTTCCTCGCAACTGTGGGTTCGACGGCGCCCTTCGTCGGCCTTTTCGGAACCGTTTGGGGCATTATGACGAGCTTCCAAGCGATTGCGATTTCAAAGAACACCAATCTCGCGGTTGTCGCGCCGGGTATCGCCGAAGCACTCTTTGCGACCGCGCTCGGCCTCATGGCTGCCATCCCCGCGGTCATGTTCTACAATAAGTTTTCCGCCGACTCGGCGCAGATGAGCCAGAGGCTCGAGGCCTTCGCCGATGAATTCTCGGCCATCGTTTCGCGTCAGATCGACGTGCGGAGCTGAATTTCATGGGTGCTTCCGTAAAACCTGTCCAGCAAATGAAGGGCCGGCGAAGGCGGGGGCGGCGCCATGCGCCGATGAGCGAAATAAACGTGACGCCCATGGTCGACGTGATGCTCGTGCTGCTCATCATTTTCATGGTGGCGGCTCCCATGCTCACCGTTGGCGTTCCAGTCGAGCTGCCGAATGCTCAGGGTCAACAGCTGCAGTCGAACACCAGCAAAGAACCGTTGACGCTCTCGGTTGCTGCATCGGGCGACGTTTTCGTCGGCGAGGCCAAGGTGGCGATGAGCGAACTCTCGGTGAAGCTGGCGGAGATTGCCAAGACGCGGGCCGAGGAGGCGATCTATGTGCGCGGCGACAAGGGTGTCGATTATGGAACCGTGCTGAAGGTGATGGGGCGCGCTAACGCGGCCGGGTTCCGCAAAATTTCGCTCGTCAGCGAGAAGGAAGAGGGAGGTTAACACCTCTTGCGGTTCGGATTGGGCATATCGGTTCTCGCGCATGCAGCGCTCCTTGCTTGGGCGCTGTTCACGATTCAAACCACTCCCGAGCTTTTGGCTCCGCAGGAAGAGCCAATTGAAGTGGCGCTGATCGATCCCTCGGAATTTTTACGCTTGAAGAAGGGGGCGAGCGACGTTTCCGAGCTCGAGGCCAAGGCCAAGGCAGCCGAGAAGCCCGATCAGTCCGTCAAGGAAGCTGAGAAGCCGAAACCAGTCGAAGCCGAGAAGCCGCCGGCTCCGGCTCCCACGCCCGAGGAGAAGGCGCCCGATCCGATCGCCGAAAAGCTTTCCGAGACGCCCCCGCCGCCCCAGGGACCGACACCTGAGGAAAAGAAGCTTCTCGAAGAAAAGCTCGAGCAGGAGCGGCTCGCAGAAGAGAAGCGCAAAGCTGAGGAAGAAGCCAAGAGGAAGGCTGAGGAAAAAAAGAAGGCGGAGGAAAAGAAGAAGGCCGAGGAGAAGAAGCGGCTCGCCGAACAGAAGCGCAAAGAGGAAGAAAAAAAGAAGAAAGAACAGGCAGCCGCCGACCGGCTGGCTGCACTGCTCGACAAGGATCCCACCAAGCGGGGCGCGCAGAATGCAGCGCCTGGTCCCTCGAAGCCCACTGACTATACGGGAAGGACGGCGGGGGCCAATCGGGGCGACGACACCGTGCTATCGGCGCGCGAGCAAGACCTGCTCGTCTCGCAGATCAGATCTCAGATTCGCGACTGCTGGAAATTGCCCGGAGGAGGGGGAGGCATTGAATCAACCGTGGTCGTGCTGAGTTGGCGCCTTCAGCCCAATGGTGCCCTCGATGGCGAGCCGATTGTCATCGGCGCTCAATCCGATCCCGTCTATCAGATCGCCGTCGAAGCAGCGATCCGCGCCGTCAAGACGTGCTCGCCGTTCAGCCTTCCTGCCGATTTGTACCACGCCTGGAAGTTCATCGAGGAGTGGAGGTTCGACCCCCGGGAAATGCTCTAGTCCCCGATCACAGTCTTGCTCCTTTGCCCGCCTGGCGACACACATCAGTCCAAATCCACCCGAAAATACACATTATGAGCAATGGTGCTGAAAGGATTCCCATGTTTCGCCGCCTGAGACTTCTGCTGGCAGTGGCTTCGGCGGCACTGGCAGCCGCGACCGGACCAGCAATGGCGCAGCGCGGCGTGGATGACAGCTATAAGGGTCCGCCACCCGTCGGCGGGGGTCTCGATGGACAGCTACGATCGCTGCAGGCTCCGGCGCAGCCGCCGCAAGGACCTCCCCGATCCGGACCTGCAACCACGAATGGTGGATCGATTGGTGTGGGCGGAGGGCTGCGGGGGACGCAGAGCCAGGGCACGATTGCACCAATTCCAATCGCCATCCCAGAATTCATGGGGGATGATCCGCAGCTTGCGGCCGAGATCTCGAATGTCGTTTCGGGCGATCTCGAACGTTCGGGTCTCTTCCGCCCGCTCAACCGCGCCTCGTTCCTCGAGCAAGTGCGCGATGTCAATGCGGCGCCGAACTTTCCGAATTGGCGCCAGGTCGGTGCTGATGCGCTCGTCGTAGGGCGCGTCGTGCGCGCGGGCGAGGGAGCCTTGGCCTCCGAATTCCGGCTATGGGATCCTGCGACCGGCAAACAGCTCACCGGGCAACGCTTCCAAACGGGCGGGCAGAACTGGCGCCGCCTCGGTCATATCATTGCCGATCACATCTATGAGCGTCTGACGGGTGAGAAAGGCTATTTCGATACGCGCATCGTTTTTGTCGATGAGACGGGTCCCAAGGAGAAGCGCATCAAGCGCCTCGCCATCATGGACCAGGACGGCAACAATGTGCGCCTTCTTTCGCAAGGCCAGGATCTCGTGCTGACGCCGCGCTTCTCGCCGACATCGCAAGAGATCGTCTTCATGGGCTATACCCGCGATCAGCCGCGCGTGTTCTTGCTCAACATCGAAACCGGCCAGCGCCAGGTGGTCGGCGATTTCCCGGGCATGACATTCGCGCCCCGCTTCTCGCCCGACGGACAGCGCGTGGTCATGAGCCTGCAGTCGGGGGCCGAATCCAATATTTACGAGTTGGACCTCAGAACGCGCCAGAGCCGGCAGCTGACAGGAGGCGGAGCCCTCGATACGGGCCCCTGCTATTCTCCGGACGGCCGGCAGATTGTATTCGAATCCGATCGGGAGGGGTCTCAGCAACTCTACGTCATGAACTCGGACGGCTCCGGGGTTCGCCGAATCAGCTACGGAGAAGGGCGCTATTCGACCCCCGTCTGGTCACCGCGCGGCGATTACATTGCCTTCACCAAGCAGCTCGCCGGCCGCTTCCTGATCGGAGTGATCCGGCCGGATGGAGACGGGGAGCGCATTGTCACCGAGGGCTATCACAACGAAGGCCCCACCTGGGCCCCCAACGGACGAGTCTTGATGTTCTTTCGTGAGGCTCAGGGAGCCGCCGGTCCCCGAATCTACTCCGTCGATCTTACGGGGTATAACGAGCGAGTCGTACCTACGCCCTCCTTTGCGTCCGATCCCGCGTGGTCACCACTCCTGAAATGAGCCACGCTTTAACTTGGGCTTTACAGCTTTGATGACATACTACGAGTGGTGCTCTTAATCAGAGTGCCAGCGTGTTCCTTGAGTAAATTCATACGCTTCTCTGGGCTGATTGGTGCTGATTGCGGCCCTCCAGGAGCGCAACACATGGCGTTGCATTTTCGCATCTCCAAGGGTGGAAAAGAGCGGGAGAACCGCCTCCGTCCTTGAACATCGAGTGCTCTGCCAGTACCCCAATACTCGGCTAGTTGCCGATTAAGCATCTGGAGAATGAACCATGCAGGGTTTTAAGGGGCTGATCGTTCTTTCAGCGGCCGTCGTGGCTGTCGCTCTCGGCGCTTGCCGTCGCGAGGAAGCGGCACCGATGAAACTCGGTGCCGATGTTCCGGCGACCACGCAAGTGGCTCGCTAAAACGTCCGGTTCTGGCCAGGACAGTAGGACAACACAGGAGAGAAGACTATGAAGGGCGCAATTCTCATCACCACCGCTATCGTTGCGATCGCTCTCGGCGCATGCCGCCGTGAAGAAGCCGCTCCGATGAAGCTCGGCGCTGACGTGCCGGCTGCTGCTCAGACCCGCTAAAGTCTGAACGGACGGCTCGCGGGTCAAACCGCGGGTAATAGCTAACACAAGACCGGATTGCTCTCGCGACATGGAGATGCAATCCGGTCTTTGTGCTTTTAAGGGTCTCATGATCGCTTGCCCCTAACCTCCGGTACGTCGAGCCGCTAGGACAGCCTGGCTGAGACCATTCGAAACGGGGAAAAATTGAGCTTTCACTTGGATTTCGCGCCTGCGGCCTTCTAAACGGATGGCAGGCGGCCACATTTTCGTACCTTGATTGGTCTAGGGCCGGTGAACAGGGAAAGATCTTCGCCGTTCCCCTGAAGGCCGGGGTATTAGCGCTTTGGAGAGAATTTTGGCGATGAGACAAGGGACAGTCGCGATTTCGGGATTACTGCTGGCGGTTTCGCTGGCGCTCTCCGGTTGCGCTTCCCAGAACGCGCAGCCCGATTCCCAGCTTTCTGACGGGAGCGGCGCAGCAACGCCCGGAACGCAACGCGACTTCACCATCAATGCCGGTGATCTCGTCTATTTTTCGTCTGACAGCTCGGATCTGACGCCGGAAGCGCAGGCCACATTGCGCAAGCAAGCCATGTGGCTCAAGCAATACCCGCAGTTCAACATCACGATCGAAGGCCACGCTGACGAACGCGGTACGCGTGAGTACAACATTGCGCTCGGAGCGCGCCGCGCCACGGCGGTGCGCAACTTCCTGGCCCAGAATGGGGTAGCGGCGCCGCGTCTGCGCACGATTTCTTATGGCAAGGAGCGCCCGGTCGCTGTCTGCAATGACATTTCCTGCTGGTCTCAGAACCGGCGCGCGCAGACGGTTCTCAACGGCAAAGCCTCGTCGTAAGTGCCGTTCTGTTTTTGTAAGGCTCGAAGTTATCCCGGCCGGTTCTTTCGGTCCTGGCCAAAGAAGCGGCCTAGTTTAGCCTCAATATGCGATCAGATTGCTGCTCCGTAGGCGGCGCTTCGAGGTAGTTCTTCGTCATGGCCAGGTCTCGCGGGTTGGCCCCGTTTTTTCATCTTCGGATATTTCTCTACGTCATCCTTGCAGGTTGTGGTGCCGGCCTGACGAACCCGCCGGCCCTCGCGTTTGATGAGCGTGACGGGGGCACAGTGATCGGTTCATTCCGTGTGGGCGGGGGAAGTGACGATCCGGCGGCGGCATCAGACGAAAGTCTGCTTTTCGATCGCGCCATGCAGGATCTCGAAGCCGGCCGGGTTGCCAATGCACAGAAAGGATTCGAGCGCCTCATCGCAGCGGATCCTGATGGAGAATTCGCCTCTCGCGCCCGGGAACAGCTGGCCGCCATTTATGGCGCCGAGTTCGGACGAGGGAAGGAGGATTCTCTGCGTAAGCGCAAAGCCGAACGTGTGCCCATTGGAATGGAAAGGCTTCCTTCTTCTGACTCACAATGGGTGTCGCCTGATATCGAGATGAATTTCATCGAGGAGGCGGGGGATCGGGTTTTCTTCAGCCTGGCAAGCGCCGAGCTCGGCACACGTGCGCGCGCTGTCGTCGCCGCGCAGGCGCGCTGGCTGCGATCCAACCCCTCAATTCGTCCGGTGATTGAAGGCTATGCCGACGACGTCCCGCACAATGAGGAACAGAACTACGCCCTCGCCGAAGCGCGTGCGCAAGCCGTAAGGCAGGGACTGATCGAAGAAGGAGTCGAATCAAGCCGGCTCAGCATTGCGGTCTATGGTGCTAAGAATCGCATCTCAGTTTGTGATGGAGCCAACTGTGCCGCGCAGAACCGGCGGGTTGTGACGGCCCTCATTCCCTTCTTTGGCAAGTCGACCGCGGCCCACGATGCGCGCGTTCCGTCAGCGCAGCCGGTGACTTCGAAGGCGCCACGGGCTTTGGCCCGGTAGACGACGCACTTTGCAGCGTTGACAAGCATCGCCGAAGCGCGGACTCCTATGCCGCGGAAGTGAGTTAAGGTATTGATATCTGGGCGCGGTCAGTTGGTATAATTATGAATACACTCATCCCTCCACACGAGATCGAGGATCATGTCTGAGATGCACCGAGCGAAAAT
>CAZSNH010000094.1:0-8641 GCA_964607855.1 uncultured Hyphomicrobium sp.
AGTAGCGAGACGCGGCCGTAGCCACCCTCGCCGACGCGGCCCAGTATCTCCATCACGTCACCGTAAGCATTCTTCTTGTCCGAACGCACGTAGACCACCGCATCGCCTTCTGCCGCCTTGATCTCTCTCAAGCGCGGTACCAGCCCCTCGCGTGAGACCTGCTCGTCACGAATGTAGAGCAATCCGTCGGCCGCAAGTGTTACCACCATCGGCTTCTTCGTCTGGCTCACTTTTGCTGCGGACGTATTCGGCAGTTCAACCGGCACACCAGCAACCATAAGTGGCGCCGCGACCATGAAGATGATGAGCAACACCAGCATCACGTCGACCATGGGTGTGATGTTGATCTCGGCGAGCGGCTTGTAGCCACCCTCTTCATCCGCGTCCGAACCATTGAGATTGAGCGACATCGCCATCAGTGAGT
Organism: uncultured Hyphomicrobium sp.; assembly: GCA_964607855.1. GTDB lineage: Bacteria > Pseudomonadota > Alphaproteobacteria > Rhizobiales > Hyphomicrobiaceae > CAZSNH01. The sequence goes on from CAZSNH010000094.1 coordinate 425, forward strand.
CTTCCCTGCCCGAAGAGGCTCAACCGATGCTAGATGCCCGGCCTCATGTTGCGGCCTCGAGAGATGCTTGGCGATCTCGGAGATGGCGGTTGCCCCGCGCGCTGCGGCACGGCCGAATTTCACGGCGAAATGGTTGTAGGCCATGACGGCCGGAATGGCAGCGGCAAGGCCAAGCGCGGTTGCGAAGAGCGCTTCAGCGATTCCGGGTGCGACAGTGGCGAGGCTCGTATCCTGCTTCTGCGAAATCGACACGAAGCTGTTCATGATGCCCCAGACCGTCCCGAAAAGCCCGATGAAGGGCGCAGCCGACCCAACGGTTGCAAGCAGCGGCAAGCCCACTTCAATGCGCTGAATTTCCTCCTTCAATGCCCCGCGCATGGCGCGCTCCAGGCGCGCGCGCACGTCACTGCGCGCTTCACCTCTGGCAGCCCCTTCCTCGGCCTCGCGGCGCGCGGCCTCAAGCACGTGCTTCGTGAGCCCGCTCGAGGCGTTCTGAGCGGCGCCCGAGGCGGCCACATCGAGATCGGCAAGACCACGGCGCAGCGACAACAAGCGAATGTATTTCTCGAGCACGATCGCCCAGCACGCGATGGACGCGAGCACGAGAAGGATCATGACGCCTTTGACCACCGGGTCGGCGGCCATGAACATGCCGTATATTGAAAAGCTGTGAGGCTCCACGTTCTGTTCCTTGTATCCGTTATTTCGAGATGGTCACGGTTGTCAGCGTCGACAAAGTTATGCGTGCCAGGCAATCGTTTTGCACTTCGCCACCAACCTTGCACTCGACGATGTCGTTGACGAGAAGGCTGCCGACCTTATCGCACGCCGTATCCTCGAGGCTAAAGAGCTTCACGGTCTTCTTCTGCGATTTCAGAGGCGCGAGATCGAGCACGAAACGTTTGCCAATAACACCGTCGGGCTGGAACATCACCAGATCCATCTTCATTACGTCATACGTTGCATCCGTGGTGTTGTTGATCACGACATAGGCGCGGCAACCCTTATCACTTGACTCGAGCTTGTTGAGCTCGACTGAAAGTGCAGCATTCTGCCCCACGGCAGCAGCCGTGGCACCGGTCAGCACGCCCAATAAAACGCCCGCTGATACGGTCACCTTTCGGCTTGTTGTGAGCAATTGCGAGGCGGTCCGGAAACTCATACGCGGTGATGAACTCAACCCAACCTCCTCGTCCATTCCATTCTCTCAGGTGCGTTCGGCTTGCGGATGTCCGCCTGATCCAAGCGTGCTACCTGCCATCCGGCCATCCGTCCCACTCCAATATTATGTTCTACTATAACCTGACCAGACAATGGCCGAGACAAATCTGCGTGAAAAGATTTGTATCCAACCGATCCAGGTCAGAGAACCCGTTGGGAGTTATTTGACCGCACAGCAGCGACTGACTATGGAACCCGCCCACCAAGGTCAAGCTGGACGGCATTCTTTTGGTTCAGGACGTGCGAGCCACCCCATCATCCTTAATGAAAGTGTGCACTCGAAGCCCGCTTCCATGCGCCCCTTAGGGACCTCATTTCCATTGATCGGGGAGCGCCGAGAATAGGGAAATTGTCCCTAATTTGAGGTTCGGGAAATTTTCCCAATCGCTTTTTCCTCTAACTCCCGATGCGACTTAGCAACAAGAGCTGAGAAAGCGTCCGGACCGACCGAAGCGACAAGGTTTCACGATTGACCCTCTGACAGCCCGCCTCATAGTCAATGGTGAGGATATTGCGGCGCGCGATGATTCGAAATCTCGGGGGAGATTTAGAGCGCGGCCGCCTCTGGTCACTCGAGGGAAAAAACACGCATGGTGATCTTTATAAGGGACTGGCTCAAAGCATGGACGGTTGGCGTTGTCTGTCTCTTGGCATCCGACGCACTCGCTCAGCAACAGACGGAACCACCGGCCCCCGCTCCCGCCCCTACAGTCACGCCGGAAGCGCAGTCCGCCACGCCGTCAACAGCTGCCCCCGCCGACTCAACAGCCGTCCCCGAGGTGGAGGTCATTCAAGAGCAGGCCCCGCCCCCTCAGCCGAAGCAAGCGGCACAGCCAGCGCCCAAGCCTGCGAAGACGACGCAAACATCCACTCCGCCCTCGCCTGCCGCGCCGGCTGAGCAGGCTCCCCCGAGTATCGCGAGCAAGCGCGCGGACGGCTCCGTCGTTCCCATTTCCCCGGCGGGAGGCGCAGAGATTGCCGTGAAAAGCTATCCGGGGAGCGTCAGCACGACTTCGAGCGAGGACCTGGAACGCAACGCGGGAGCGACCCCTCAAGATGTTATCCAGAAGCGGGTGCCAGGCGCCATCTTGACGGACGTGGCTGGGTCCCCGTTCCGAGCCCAGCTTGAATATCGCGGCTTTGGTGCCGGATCCGTAAATGGATTTCCGCAGGGCATTGCCGTTTACCAGAACGGCGTGCGCATCAACGAGGTCTTTGGCGACGTCGTGAACTGGGATCTGATCCCCTCGAACGCCATCAACGACATCACGATCCTCTCTGGCAATCCCGTCTATGGCTTGAACGCCATCGGCGGGGGTGCGTCCATTCTCATGAAGGACGGTTTCAACTTCCAGGGTGTCGAGATCGATGTCATGGGAGGCTCATTCGGCCACAAGCAGATTGGCGCTCAAATGGGCGTGCAGAGTGGGAACTTCGCGTTCTATTGGGCGGGTGAGGCCATCGAGGAGGATGGCTTCCGCGATTTCTCGGCGGCCGAGGTGACCCGCATGTACGCCGATCTCGGCGCCAAGGGCTCGCTGGTCGAAGCCCATTTCAACCTCACGTGGGCCGATAGCTTGGCCGGCGTCGCAACCGCCTCACCGGAAGACATCCTGAGGGTCGGCTGGGAACGCACTTTCACGACGCCGCAGGTGACGGACCTCGAATTGGTGATGCCCTCGATTAATCTGGCGGTGAAAGCCACTGACACGCTAACCCTTTCGGGTCTCGCCTACTATCGGCGCTTCAAATCGCGGCTCCTCGACGGCAACCTCGCCGAAGTCGAGGAATGCGGCGACGCCGCGGCTGAACTGGGTGGCGCCCTTCCTGCAGGCGTTGCCGCCACCGATCTCTGCTCGGCCGAGGAACTCGAAGGCGGGTTCGTAGTCCCGCTCATCAGTTCAGACGGAAACATTGTGGATGGCAATGACGTCGGCGAAGAACCCTTTGGCCTGCTCGATCGCATCAATCAGGATGCAAAAAGCTGGGGCGGCACCGTTCAGGCTGTCGAGAAGGCCGATCTCTTCGGCATGAAGAACCAGTTCCTCTTGGGCTCGAGCTACGATACCGGGCGCGTGCGCTACGGCACGTCGTCGGAGATCGGCACCATCGGCAAGCGCTACGTCGTCACCGGCTCTGGCATCGTCCTCGCCGAGCCCGACGATTTCACGCCGCGCGATGTTGATGTCGATACCGAGTACGTTGGCGTCTACTTCTCCGACACGATCAATCTCATGGATGACGTCGCCCTCACGGTTGGCGGGCGCTACAATCACGCAAAGATCAACCTCCTGGATCTCACCGGCGACTTCCCGGACATCACGAGCAGCCACTCCTTCTCGCGCTTCAACCCCAACGTTGGGGCCACCTACGAGTTCCTGCCCGGCATGACACTTTATGGCGGCTACTCGGAAGCCAATCGTGCGCCGACACCTGCCGAGCTTGCCTGCGCCAATCCCGAGAACCCATGCCCGATCGAAAGCTTCCTCACCGACGACCCACCGCTGGAGCAGGTTGTCACGAAGACTTGGGAACTCGGTTTGCGCGGCGACAACGGAGGCAATGGCGGACAAACACTGCGTTGGAACCTCGGACTGTTCCATGCGCTGAACAGTGACGACATTCTTTTCGTGTCGTCGGGCACCACCGGACGCGGCTTCTTCTTCAACGCCGGCGATACGCTTCGCCGCGGCGTGGAAGCAGGCATCGAGTATTCCAACAAGACGTTTTCCGCCTATGCCAACTACAGCTTTATCAAAGCGACCTACGAGACGGCGAACGAGTTCTCCTCTCCGAACAATCCTGAGGGCATCCCATGTTCGGCGGATCCTGCCGAAACATGCATCAACGTCAGCCCCGGCGACTCCATCCCTGGGATACCCGAGCATCGCTTCAAGGCCGGATTCGACTATTGGCTCACGAGCAAATGGAAGTTCGGTGGCGATTTCATCGCAGCGAGCGGGCAGTTTCACCTGGGTGACGAAGCCAACCTGCTTCCGAAAGTGGACGGCTACACGCGCGTCGACTTGCACACCTCATACGATCTTACCGAAAACATTCAGATCTACGGCCTCGTGAACAACGTCTTTGATGAGCGTTACGGCTTGTTCGGCACGCTGTTCGATCCGGAGGAGGCCACGGAAGCCGGTAAACCCTCCGGCTATCAGATCAACAGTCCTTTCGGACTTGTGCCGGCGCCGCCCGTCGCGGCCTACGGTGGCGTGAAGATGAAATTCTAACCAGCGAGCCTCCCCCAACAACTGCTGCGGCGCGTGGCCAAAACCACGCGCCGCATTTTTCATTGGATGGGAGGGTGTGAGCAGCTCTCCGGCTACCTTCACTCAAAAGTCGACCTCAAAACTGAGTTTCAAAGTGCCATCGGGTGTATTCTCGTTCAGTCCGGCCAGCAAACCCAAACCTATGGTGAGCTCCGAGCCTTCCTCCTCCTTCTCCCCGTCTTTCTTGGGACCGGCCGCAGTTTCGGAGTCAAGCGCGATGGTGTGATAAAGAATGGGGCCGATGCGATGCTGATCAAAATCGCCGATTGCCACGCCCGCCTCAGTAGGGTGCCCTGTGTTGCCTATGCGGTCGATGGTGCCGTAGGCCTCAAGTGCCAGCTCCCAGTGCTCGGAAAATGCGTACTTGATCTGCGCCGCATACGAAAAGTCCCACTTGTTATCGTGGGGCTCCCCCTCCTCCGGCTCACCGCCAAAGAAATGAACAGCTATGGGAATGAGCGAAGCGGACCAGGGACCTTGGGCCAACTCGAAGATGGGACCCATGATCAATTTTTTGGGTTCGTCTGCTGCGCTGAGGATTGGGTTTTCGAATTCGACGACGGCGCCGAGGCCGAAGCCATCGCCGTCACGGGGGATGAATATGGCGATGACCTCGCCGCCGATCTCGGTGAGCTTCAGTCCGGCGAAGTCATTGGCCTCGAATGGTGCCGTTGGATCGTCAACCCGTTCGTCCTCGAACTCGACACCGATACGGCCCTTTAGATGGCGCGAAAGGCCCATTTCCATTTCGAGAGCATTGCGCATTCGGGTGACTGAGTTCTCATCGTAAAGATAGTCATCGCCCGCCGGCGGGCCCGCCGAGGTCACGGCGCGGCGAGGATGCCCCCACGCATAGGCGTTCTGGCTCTGAAACTCGAGATAACCCGCTTCAGACTCGAGGGTCTTGAGTTCGAACTGACCGATGAAAGGACCTTCGGCAAAGGCCAACCCGCAGGTTAGTTGCATGACCACGGCTGTGGCGGCCAGTCTTTGCGCCGGCTTCATTCCGTTATTCCCCGTAGTGCGGTGAGTTGGCCTTTTCGAAGCTCGCCCGCCTTACTCCCATTCGCCGCAACGGCAACCGGGAGATAATACCCCTTTGAACGGGAATATGTCTCGCACGCAACCGGAAGCATGCCAAGCACTCACAAGAGGTTAAGGATCTTTTTCCAAGTCGGAGTATCGCAATTCAGCCGGAAGCCTGGTTAACCGCCCGTTATGGAAAAATGATTAGCTTCTAACCCTCAGATCGGGAAAATATGTCAGCTTTAGAATGCTTTCGGGGTCACTGAACAGGAAAAGCAACGGTTCGCTCATGGGTGAGTACTCCTCACTATTGGGCGATGCCATTCTGCGTCAACGAGCCCGTGAAGCAGAAACTGCTGCTCAAATCGAAACGAACCTCGCGAACAAAATCAAATCCGAGTTCATTTCGAATATGAGCCATGAACTCAGAACCCCGCTCAACACCGTCATCGGGTTTGCGAAGATTCTCTCCGAGCACGACCGGCGCAAGCTCCCGGCACACGAGATCGTCGAATACGCGCAGCTGATCCAGGACGCTGCGAGCCATCTTCTTTCAGTGATCAACGATATCCTCGACATTTCCAAGATGCAGAGTGGCAGATACTCGCTCGAGTCTCAGGACATTAGCGTTGAGGAGATACTCGGGACCTGTGTCACCTCAATCAAGAAACCGGTTGAAGACGCTGGCTTGACGCTTCACGTGAACATTCAGGCAGATCTGCCTCCGATCAAGGGCGATGCCGCCAAGCTGCGACAGGCATTTGCCAACATTCTATCGAATGCGGTGAAGTTCACACACCGCGGCGGCGAGATCTTCGTCGATGCCATGCGGCTCTCCGACGGCGGCAACATCGTCATAATCCGCGACACGGGCGTCGGCATGACCAAGAACGAAATCGACGTCGCTGTCACGCCTTTCGGGCAAGTCGACGGCAGCAGAACGCGCTGGCGCGAGGGCACGGGACTGGGCCTGCCAATCGCAAAGGCGCTTGTCGAGCTGCACGGCGGCGAAATCGAAGTTCGAAGTGAGAAGGGTGTCGGCACGGAAATCGCTCTCAAATTCCCGCCGCGACACTTCGTGGCCGTTTCTGAGGGACTTCAGAACCTATTAGGCAACGGCGTGATGTGAGCGAAATGAGGGCTGGGGCAATCGAGTGATGCAAACTCCAACAACACATTCTCTGGCACGCCATCCCGTCTCTGACGGTTCCGTGGGCCGTATCGTATCGGTAACAGGCTCCAAGGCCATCGTGCTTCTCGATCACAACCGGCCGGGTAAGTCCGGGGCGGCAGCCGACCGGCCCGACATGGGCACACTGCTCGCCATCGACACCCCGAACACCGTCGTCCTGGCAATTATTTCAGCCCTCAGCGTCCCCGTTCCTGCACAGAATGACAACGATCCCGAAATCTGGATCGCCGAGGTCGGACTCGCAGGCGAACTCTGGAAAGACAGCACTGGCAAAGCCATCTCGTTCAATCGAGGAACGACTGTCTACCCTTCGCTCGGCGATCGCGCCCGTGTTGCCTCCAGAGCAGAGCTGCAGATGGCCTTTTGCGGCGATGACTCAAGGTCCGTCCGTGTTGGCTGCATCCGGCAAGACTCGTCGATTTCGGCCATGGTGCGCGTTGACGACCTCCTTGGCAAGCATTTCGCCATCCTCGGCACAACTGGTACCGGCAAATCGTGCACGACGGCGCTCATCCTCCGATCGATCCTCGAGAAGCATCCCAACGCACACATCGTGCTCCTTGATCCGCACAACGAATACTCGACCGCGTTCGGCGACTGGGCAGAAGTCATCTCTCCGCGCAACATGCAGCTTCCGCTGTGGCTCCTAAACTTTGAAGAAGCGGTTGAGGTGCTCATTGCGGACCCGAACCGCAAGACCGAAATCGAAATTCTTCAGGAGCTCATCCCGATCGCCAAGAGCCGTTACGGAACGAGCAGAGGCGCTGACAGCCAGAAGCTCCGCCGGGGCGTGCTCGATTCGAATCGCTTCACCGTCGATACGCCCGTTCCCTACCGCATCTCGGATCTCCTCGCACTCATCGACGACCGGATGGGCAAACTCGAGAACAAGAAGGACCTCGCACCCTACCGCAACCTCAAGCAGCGCATAGAGAACATCTCGCAGGATGCACGCTACGCCTTCATGTTCGGCTCGCTCACCGTCTACGACGGCATGGCGCAGGTTCTGAGCCGCATCTTCCGCGTGCCAGTCAACAACAAGCCAATCACGATCCTTGAACTCACCGGTATTCCCACCGAAATCGTCAACGTCGTGGTGTCCGTACTTTGCCGCATGACGTTCGACTTTGCTCTCTGGAGCGACGGTCAGGTTCCCGTAACACTGGTCTGCGAAGAGGCCCACAGATACGTGCCTCTGAACTCCTCGCTCGGCTTCGAACCCTGCAAGCGCGCCATCGCAAAGATCGCCAAGGAAGGCCGCAAGTATGGCGCTTCTCTGTGCATCGTGACACAGCGCCCGGCGGAGATCGATCCCACCATTCTTTCTCAATGTAATACGGTTTTTGCTCTCCGCATGTCGAACGATCGCGTCCAAGCCATCGTGACGTCGGCGATCTCGGATACCGGCTCCGGCCTTTTGGAATTCCTGTCGGCCCTCGGCCAGCGCGAAGCGATCGCGTTCGGAGACGGTGTCGCCTTGCCTGTGCGCATTCGCTTCGA
>CAZSNH010000095.1:0-6341 GCA_964607855.1 uncultured Hyphomicrobium sp.
CTTTCTACTGGCGGGAATATTCCTGTACCATTCGCTGGAGCAAATCGTTTCGCGGCACTTTGAAGAAATCTTGCGCGCGAAGCTCGTGAGCTTATCCAGGCTTGTCGCCATGCCAAGCGCCGACGCAGCCATGGTTCAGCACGAGATAGATGAGGTCAATGACGAGCACAGACGTGTTCATGTCCATCTCTACGGCGCTATACGCGCGGAGAGCGGCAAGTCTGAAGACCATCCTGCAGACCTGGAAAAAGAATTTTTCTTAGCCCCAGTCGGGTCAGCAACCCCGAACATATCGGTAGAGAGTTTCCGTTCCATCGACGGCAGGCGTTACCAAACCATGTCGGCTTGGCTTCCGCTCGGGGCAAATGGCAACGAGGCCAGGATTTATGCGCGTCTTGCAAGCGACACGTCCGAGGGCGACAAGATTCTCTCGCGATTTGCGGCCGCGTTGATCGTGGGGCTCGCCACTTTGTTTGCGGTTACTGCGGCCATTGCGACGGTCCTCATAACGGAGCCCTTTGCACAAATCCGAAAGTTCGAGGATACGGTCGCGGAAATCAGTACAGCCAATCTCGACCGCCGGTTCGAGATTGATGGCCTGCCGAGCGAATTGCAGACATTAGGTCAGTCATTCAATAAGATGTTGTCGCGAGTTGAAGAATCTTACGCGCGGCTCAGCAATTTTTCGGCAAACATCGCTCATGAGCTCAAGTGCCCACTCAACAATATGCTGCTTGCCATCGATGTCGCACTTAGGAAAGCACGCACGGTTGACGAGTATAGGGCCGTGCTCGAGTCTTTTGCCGAGGATGCTGAGCGTCTGTCGCGATTGGTTCAAGATTTGTTGCTCGTCGCGCGAGGCAAGAGCCTGGATGCCAATCTCGAGCGCCAGCAGATCGATGTCGCCTCCGAGATCGAAATTATCCGCGAATACTTTGCCCCGGCCGCCCAGGAACGCGAAATCACATTAAAGGTCAGTCACAACGTCAGCCGGCCCGTCAATGCCAATCGCGTCTTGCTCCAACGTGCAATCAACAATCTCGTCGATAACGCCCTAAAGCACACTCCTTCTGGAGGCACGATCAATTTGTCGGCAGTTGAACTCGATCGGTCGACGATGATCGAGGTCAAAGATACTGGTGAAGGCATATCGCCGGAATTCCTTCCACACGCCTTCGACCGGTTTACGGTTGGCGCGCCAAATGTAGACGCTCACAACGGGACCGGGTTGGGGCTCTCGATCGTGCGCAGCGTGGTGGAGCTCCACGGCGGATCGGTTCGCATTGCGAGCGAACGCGGCAAGGGAACCGCCGTCACAATCGAAATCCCGCACGGGAACGCGCCGCCGCAGAATGTGGTCATTTGATCGCTGCCCCCCGGGCCGGAGGCTCTTAAGAGCTGCCGATCAGAATGCCTACCGCGAACACGATCATGCCACCAAGGACCACTTCGAATGTGGCCCTCCAGAAGGCCGTGTCCATGTAGCGGGACCTGATCCATGCGATAAGCCAGAGCTCCACGATTACGACGGCGGCAGCAATCATGGTCGCGGTCCAGAAGTCCGGGATGAGATAGGGAAGCGTGTGTCCGAGACCACCAAGTGCGGTCATGAGACCTGTGATGGCACCGCGCATCCAGGGATGCCCGCGCCCTGAGATGAGGCCGTCGTCTGCCATCGCTTCGGCAATTCCCATCGAGATGCCGGCGCCAACGGAGGCGGCCATGCCAACAAGGAATGTTTGCCAGGTGTTTTGTGTCGCGAAGGCCGCCGCGAAGATCGGGGCCAGGGTCGAGACCGAGCCATCGATGAGTCCCGTGAGACCCGGCTGAACATATTGCAGGACGAAGGCGCGACGTTCGGCATGGGCCTCTTGCTGTTTAACGCCAGATGTCAATTCGGCTTCTGAAAGCTGATGTGCAAGGCTGACGTGCTTGTCCTCGGCGGCGATTAAATCGCCAAGGAGCTTGCGAACCGAAGCGTCTGTCGTTCGGTCGAGCGCGGAGCGATAGAAATTCCGTGTCTCGCGTTCGATGGCTTCTGCCTGCGCCCGCACTTTCTCGAGACCCAGCGGGCGCACCATCCAGATCGGATGATGTTTGACGAAGCCGCGCACGTCCTCCCGGCGGATCAAGGGGATGTGCTCGCCGAACTTGCTCTTGTAGAGCTCGATGAGCCAGCGCCGGTGCTCGTTCTCTTCACTTGCCATTTCGGTGAAGACTTTGGCGGAAGCTGGAAACGATTCGGCGAGGCCGTGGGCGTACTCGGCATAGATCCGTCCATGCTCCTCCTCGAGGCCGATGGCGAGTGCGAGAATTTCATGTTGGCCGAGGTCGGCGAAGCTGCGCATGGAGGACTCCGGAAAGTTTGGCCGTATAACATAAGATTGGAATGATTCTAAGAAATTGAAGGGAAGACGGCGCCGGATGCCCTGATCTTGCTCAATGCAAAAAGTCGAACGATTCTAAAGTACTACTTGTTGTCGCGTGGCATTGACACAAAGTAGTGAACCGACTTTTCTACCAACGCGTCTCTCCGCGCGTTCACTTGGGATCACGTCTGATGATCGTCTGCCAATGCAATTGCATTACCGATCATGATATCGCGATGACGACGTGCGACCTCGTTTCCGGTGACTATCCCAAGCTGCCTACTCCGGGCTATGTGTATCATCAGCTTGGCAAGCGCATGCGGTGCGCAACCTGTCTGCCGCACGCTGCCGAGATCATTGCGGATGCCATCGACCGGTGCAATGCGTGCCCTACCGCGCAAATGTGTATCGGCCTTATGGCAGTAGCCAACGACGATATAAGCGAGGAGGGCCCCCATGAAAGGAAAACCGGAAGTCATCGAGGTTCTGAATGACGCGCTGCGTCACGAGCTGACGGCGGTCAATCAGTACTGGCTTCATTACCGGATCCTGGACAACTGGGGCTTCAAGAAACTTGCCAAGCACGAGCGCGAGGAAAGCATCGAGGAGATGCAGCACGCCGACAAGCTCGTCGAGCGCATTCTGTTCCTCGAAGGCCATCCCAACATGCAGAAGCTCGACCCCCTCAAGATCGGCGAGAACCTGAAGGAAGTGCTTGAATGCGATCTCAAGGCCGAAATCAGCGCGCGCACGCTCTATATCAAAGCTCGTGCCATTTGCAGGGAAGCCGACGATCTCGGAACCATGGCCCTTTTTGAAGGATTAATCCGTGATGAGGAGGGCCACATAGACTTCTTGGAGACGCAGCTCGATCTCTTGAAGAAAATCGGCATCGAGAATTATGGACTTTTGCAGTCGGCCAGCGCCGACGAAGCCGATGAGAAATAAGAAACTCGTGGCCGCCCTTTGCGGGGGGCTGGCCACGAAATCCTCTAGCCTTCAGCTCTTGCCGCCTCGCGTGCCGCCTTGACGCCGGCACTTGTGCGCGACTGATACTTGTTCGCCAGGCCTTCCCATTCGATTTCAAGCGAACCGCCGGTCGCGCGGTGTTGCTTGTCCCAGTTGGTCAAGAGATCAATGCAGGCATGGTCGATGTAGTCGAGATCGTCGATGTGAACGTGGATGTGCGTGTTGGGCTTTAGCTGGTCAAGCTCGGCGGCAAGCTGGGGCAACCGAATGAGAGTAGCCGCACCTTTGAGATAAAGATCGACGCGGTTTGCCGCAGACTGCTCCTTCTTCACCACCTCGAGGTGCGAGAAGGAATAGAGGAGCTTGGCGAGTGACAGTCCAAGGCCGGTGAGAACGCCCGTGAGCAGATCGGTTAGCACGATCACGGCAATTGTGACGGCATAAATGAGAACCTCGCCCCAGCCGTATTTCTGCAGCGTGGGCAGGATTTTGGGATAGGCAAGCTTATAGCCGGTGAAGACGAGCACTGCCGCCAGCGCCGACAAGGGAATGTATCCGAGAGTCCACGGCAAGGCCGCAACGAATATCAACAGCCAGAGGCCGTGTAAGATGGCAGAGGCTCTGGTCTGAGCACCAGCCTCGACATTGGCGCCCGAACGAACGATGACGCCTGTCATCGGAAGCGCGCCGAAGATGCCGCAGATCGTGTTGCCAACGCCTTGCGCCGAGAGCTCCTGGTCGTACTTGGTTCTGGGGCCCGAATGCATCTGATCGACAGCAGTCGCGCAAAGTAGGGTCTCCGCGCTCGCGATAAAGGCGATCGAGATCGCGCCGACGAGTATGGCGGGCTCGGTGATACGCCAAAGATTGGAAAGGGAGGGGAGCGTCGACCCATTGAGGACGTCTGTCAGAACGTTGTCTTTGACGTCTACGTATTTGATCTCATTGAGGCCGAAAATTGCCGCCGCCACCATGGCGACCGCGACGCCCACGAGTGGGGCGGGAATGACGCGCCAGCTCCTGGGCGCAAATGAACCCCAGGCGAGAATGGTGGCGATCGTGAGCAATCCGACTTCACCGGCGGTCATATGAGAATCGCCGATTGAAATAGCGGACATGAGCGTATTCGGAATGCCGAGCAGATTTTGAATACCCGTTCCTATCGGCTTGAAGTCGAGCATGACATGAAACTGGGACACAAAAATCAAGATGCCTATGCCGGCCAGCATGCCGTGAATGACGGCGGGCGATACAGCGCGGAACCACTGGCCGAGCTTGAGGACGCCGGCGGCAATCTGGATGAGGCCGGCGAAAAGCACGATGACGCCCAGCACCTCCGCGCCGTGCTTCTCAACGAGTTGCCAGACGAGAACAGCAAGACCGGCCGCAGGCCCCGAAACTTGCAGCGGCGAGCCTGCCAGGAAGCCGACAATCACTCCGCCCACGATGCCCGTAATGAGACCCGCAGCAGGAGGCATATTGGACGCAATCGCAATACCCATGCAGAGTGGGAGTGCGACGAGGAAGACGACGATTGAGGCCAGGATATCCTTGCCGAGCGTTCCCCTGTCGCTCGCCTGCCTGGGTGCTGAATTGTTCATGACGTGAATTGGTGCCCTTTGATGTTTCGAGCCTCCGAGTGAGGCGCGATGGTTCCCCCCTGAGAAATCGCGCGCGAAATTACGCAGATTGCGGCCATCGGGGCAACAGGGACGCGACGTTTTGTGAGGAACTGAGGGGCCCTTTTACCTGCCAGAGGGGTTGGACCAGCCGTTCTTTTGCATTTCCATCCAGGATTCGAACGCCTGCGACCAGCTCTTTTGCCACATCTCGGCAGCCTGCATCCAGAATTGGAAGGGGTTCGCTGCCATGTTGCTCATGTCGAATCCGGGAAAGAATGGGAACGGTTGGGCGGTCCCGCCCATGCCGGCAAAGGCTCCAGGAAATACACTGCCGAACTGTGACGATGAACCAAACTTGGGCATTTCAATCGGCGAGCCAGGCGACTTCATCTGCTGTTCCCAAACATCCATCATTTGGTCCATGATCTGGAGCTGCATGCGCGAGGCTTGCTGCAACTGCTGGCGGGTCATATCGACGAACTCGGACGGCCAGCCCATGGCCTTCGCCGCCTGAGACATCCTTTCGAAAACGATGTTGCTGTTGCGTTCGGTCGCTGCGGCCGCCTCATTGCGCCAGCTCGATAGAGCGTCGAATGCGGAATTCATGGCGCGACGGGCTTCCTCGCTGAGGCCGACGCCAAGGGGCGAAGCTGCGGGCTTGCCGCGCGGGTTGGAATAGCTGCTCGACATGGGGTCCTCCTCTGCGCTTCAAGGCCCATCTAACATCGCATACGGCATAATTAGCTGCCAGCAGCTTGATTTGGAAGGACGATCTGACGCGGGCACTTACCCTTCCCTAATCAAGGTGAACGCTCTTTTTCCTTTGCCGTCTCGGTGCTATCTAGCCGCCCCATGACCGATATTTCGTTGATCCGCAACTTCTCCATCATCGCGCACATAGACCATGGGAAGTCGACGCTGTCCGACCGGCTGATCCAGCTTTGTGGAAACGTTTCCGACCGCGAGATGAAGGAGCAAATTCTCGACTCGATGGATATCGAGCGCGAGCGCGGCATTACCATCAAGGCCCAGACGGTTCGCCTCGACTACAAAGCAAAGGACGGGAAAACCTATCAGCTAAACCTCATGGACACGCCGGGCCACGTGGACTTTGCTTATGAAGTCTCGCGCTCGCTTGCCGCCTGCGAGGGCGCCATTCTGGTCGTCGACGCCAGCCAAGGCGTGGAGGCCCAGACACTCGCAAACGTCTATCAGGCAATCGACAACAATCTCGAAATTCTTCCTGTTTTGAACAAGATCGATCTTCCCTCGGCCGACCCGGATCGCGTCAAGAAGCAGATCGAGGACGTGATCGGTATCGACGCCTCGGGTGCAGTGGGCGTGTCGGCGAAAACGGGTCTCAATGTTGCGGCCGTCCTCG
>CAZSNH010000095.1:6351-8620 GCA_964607855.1 uncultured Hyphomicrobium sp.
CAAAGGGCGATGCCAACAAGCCGTTGAAAGCGATGCTGATCGATAGCTGGTATGATGCCTATCTCGGCGTCGTCGTTCTCGTGCGCATCATCGACGGCACATTGAAGAAAGGGCAGAAGGTTCAGATGATGGCGACCGGCGGCCACTATCAGGTCGAGCGGGTCGGCATCTTTCGCCCAAAGCAGGAAATGCTCTCCGAGCTCGGCCCGGGCGAGGTCGGATTCTTCACCGCAGCCATCAAGGAGGTCGCCGACACGCGCGTCGGTGATACCGTGACGGACGAAAAGAACCCCTGTCCGGAGCCGCTTCCCGGTTTCAAGCCGGCGCAGCCCGTGGTGTTCTGCGGCCTCTTTCCCGTCGATGCTGCGGACTTCGAAGACTTGCGCGAGGCGATGGCCAAGCTGCGGCTCAACGACGCGAGCTTCTCGTATGAAACGGAGAGCTCGGCGGCCCTAGGTTTTGGTTTCCGCTGCGGTTTCCTCGGACTCTTGCATCTCGAGATCATCATCGAGCGGCTCGAGCGCGAATTCAATCTCGATCTCATCACGACGGCACCTTCGGTCATCTATCACCTGCACATGACCGATGGCACGATGATTGAGATGCACAACCCCGCGGATATGCCCGATGCCGTCAAGATCGACCACATCGAGGAGCCATGGATCGAAGCAACCATTCTGGTTCCCGACGAGCACCTGGGAGCCGTGCTGAAGCTCTGCCAGGATCGGCGCGGGCGGCAGAAGACACTCACATACGTGGGCTCCCGCGCCATGCTCGTCTACGAGCTGCCTTTGAATGAGGTTGTGTTCGACTTCTACGACCGGCTGAAAAGCGTCAGTCGCGGATATGCGTCATTCGACTATCACATCAAGGGCTACGAAGAAGGCGATCTTGTCAAGCTCTCCATTCTGGTCAATGGCGAGCCAGTCGATGCGCTATCCATCATCGTGCACCGAACTCGTGCCGAAAGCCGCGGCCGCTCCATGTGTGAAAAACTCAAAGAGCTCATCCCGCCGCACATGTTCCAGATTCCCGTGCAGGCGGCGATCGGCGCCAAGGTGATCGCGCGCGAGACCATTCGCGCCCTGCGCAAGGACGTCCTGGCGAAGTGCTACGGCGGCGACATTACGCGCAAACGAAAGCTCTTGGAAAAGCAGAAAGCCGGCAAGAAGAAGATGCGCGAGTTCGGCAAGGTCGAGATTCCGCAGGAGGCCTTCATCGCGGCCTTAAAGATGGATGAGAACTGAGGCCGTTCCACTCGACGGGAAGCGGTTGATTGGGGTGAACTTCCGGATTACGATTCCCTATCGGCAGCTGATGCAAGCCGAAGTGTGGGGAAATTGAGTCATGAGGCCCTTTACAACCGCCACCCTCATTCTCTTGGTGCTGGTCGCTGTCGTGCACGCTCTGCGGCTGGGCCAGGGATGGATCATCACTGTGAACGGTGCTGACATTCCTATGTGGGTCAGCATCCTCGGATTCGTCCTCGCGGGTGGTTTGGTAGTCGGGCTCTGGCGCGAAACACGTTAGCGTCAGGGCGGCTTGCGCCCTTATTCCGTCATTTCCGCTCTTGCGTTTCTCGACTGGCTGGGCGGCAGCGAATGGACATTGCCATTCGGGGCCGGTTCTCGCGAACGGCCCTTATCTCTGTCGGGTTCGCCAATTGCTGCTTACGGCAAGCGGAAACCACTCGAGAAGAAGCCATAGAGCCAGGCCGTCGCGGCACCAAATCCCGCGAGGATGACAAGCACGGGCCAGATCATCGTGATGTCGCCGCCGAAGAACATCGGGAAGCGGCCTGTCAGCAGAGGAACGAGAATGAACACGCCAACGACGGCAGGCAGGAGAATTCCGAGGAGCGCGCCGCGCAACGTCATCGACCCTTGCGGGTGATCGCCGAGGATCAGCGAGAAAATCGAGCCCCACAGGCCACCCCAAGCCATGTCGGATACGTACTGCGGAACACCCGTCAAATGCGCTGGCGTATTGGGCCAGGGCTGACGCGGGAAGAGCCCCGCGGTGTAGAAGTAGTAACAAATGAATTCATGGACGGTGACGGTGGCAATCGCGCCGGCAATGAATCCCAAAATGATGTTCTTTAATGATGTGCCTTCCATTGGTTCTGTCCTTCCCCATTGAGTGCCGCACTCCCGGCAGCCTCCAATGACAAGTGTATCCGTCGTACGAAGGTCCCGGAACTATCCTGTTCCGCGGCGCGGGATTTGAAGAGCGCCTCGTCCCCAACCTCAGAGAACGCACGTCCGGCCCG
>CAZSNH010000096.1:0-8570 GCA_964607855.1 uncultured Hyphomicrobium sp.
GAATTCCGGCGCTGGCGGAGACGCCGAAGGAGACCACATTTGGAGCATCAATAACCTTATCGGGAGCTCTTACGACGACAACCTGACGGGAACCCAGGGCGACAACGTAATCCAGGCCGGCGATGGTGATGACGTGATCCGCGGCGGCGCCGGCATCGATGACATCTGGGGTGGCGCGGGTAACGACAGGTTCGTGTTCAACGAGCAGGATCAGGGAAGCTGGGGCTCGCCCTGGGACTTTGAAGGGATCCGCGACTTCACCGCTGGCGGAACAGAGGATGTAATTGATCTGAGAGACGCAGGCACAGGCTACACCTCGCTCGACGATATTCTCGCAAACTCGGAAGTACTGACCAGCGAAGATGGCTCTTTCGGCACCTTGATTGATCTCGGACCGTCAGGGGCCGTCATCCTGCTCGGTGTGACGCCGGATCTGCTCACGGAAGCCGACTTTATCTTTGAGTCCGGCGTCGGTTGAGACGCAAGCTCAGCTTGCCGCTCCACCAGACCAATCGACGCATGGGCCTAATTCAGATGGGTCCAATTTGGGCGAAAAAGCTCAAGCGCGCTCAAGAAGCATTTGTGGGTAGAATGACAAGACAGGATTGTTCCGGCAATCTATGCCTTCGGCACCAACGACAAGGAGCCCCCATTTCTTTTGCGTTGCGATTTCGATTTTTCGCTCAGCCCAGCCACGAAATGTGATCGTGTCGCCAATTGATACAGGGCGTTGCCAGCGCAGCTGCTTAATGCCGGCTGCCGGCCCCAGCTGAGGGGCGGCTCGCCCGCAGGCGGCGAATCTAACGACCTCCTGCTGGTAGTATCGAACCATCCGCTGCATCCAGGCGCCCATCAAATGCCAGCTTGGTACAACCGGATTACCCTCATGAAGTGGAGTGAATAACGGTTGGTCCCCGGACTGGGTACAGCAAAGGTAATCCGCGACCTCAGCCTGGCCGAAGGTATAGCTCCCGAGTACTATTTCATCGCCAATTTCGACTTCATCAAAAAAACGAATGGCGTCTTCGCGCAATCTGCGATGCACCCGGGCGGGTCTGGCTCGTCTCAGCTCGCAATTTTCAAATGCCGGCTCGTCATTGCTGCTCTCTTTCCGAATAATGCAATCGAGCAATAGCCTGACGACGCTTTCGCCACGCTGGTTTGTTGCCTCGAGCCGGCCGGTGCAGGCACGGCCTCCGCAATCGCAAGATCTAACGGGGCTGAAATACATTTTGCCACTCAGGTTATCATCCGCGCGCACCGGTGCGAGAAGGATCACTTGCTCGGCACCGGCAACCTCTAGGAGAATTCCGCGATCTCTGACGGCGGCTTGGAGCGAGCCGACGAGCTTGGCACAGACATACCAAGCAGATGCGGCGAGCCCACCGAGCAGCGTGCCCGTGGCGGCCTCCTCGTCAATATGGAAAGGTTGTGGATCGAATCTCTCGGCGAATGCGATCATCTGATCGCGCGGCAAATGAACCGGCCCGAAATCCAGTACTTCCGGCAACTCTGAAGCAATGCTGCTGTCCATCGTATGGACTCTCCAGAAAATGAAATCGGTCTTAGCCTTCTTCGATCGAAGCGCTTTTACGCCACGGAAAGTGGTAGACGGTTAGGTTGCGAACTTGGCGCCAGCCGTGCCGTGAACGAATCCGTTCACGATGGGGCCCGGAAGGCGCAGCACCTCGACTTGAGCGAGCAAGTCAGCTGAGCCGATGCGCCCATCGATGAGGTCCTTATAGGCGGTCGCTATCCGCACCATATCGCACGTATGCGGCGACAAGCGGATCCATGTCACACCAGACCCTGCAAGCTCCACAATCTCTTTGGCGAGGACCGAGAAGCCGCTGGCCATCGTTTGAACGCCGTTGATCGCAAGAAAACTCTCGCCATCGAGTGTTTCAACCTGGAGACCGTCGAGATCCTGCTCGCAGACATACTTGCAACTGTCTTTGGTCAGCTGATGCGCGCGCGCATGATAGCATCTGGCAGATATCGCCAGCGGAGCCCGGCCGAACGCGAATGCCTCAAGCTCGGTCGTGCCGCGGACCGATCCAAGAACGCGGATAGAGGTAAGAGGCAATTCTATTGGCAAGCAAACGGTCTTGCTCCCGAGCGCTGCGATCTTGGCAAGCGCGTGCTCGTTGTAGATATTCAAAAGGGGGCCCACCACATGCGGCTTGCCGGCGACCGCAGCCAGCGCCGTCGTGTCGTTCACCTCGACCAACCTGCCGCTAGTTGCGGTCTCGAGCACCTCGTTGATCTCTCGCTGGAGCGTTGGCATGGCGAGTGTCGCGATCACAACCTCTTTCCCGGCACGTTCAAGCCGCTCGACAACGCCGGAAATCGCATTTGTGCGGAATGGCGTTCTCTTGGAGCAGACGACTTCGCCGATCACCACACGATCTACGGGCGCTTCGTCGGCAATGCGCGCGTAAAAATCGGTCCACATCGGTGTTGGCCAGTTAAAGAGCACTGGGCCCATCGTGATCTTCATTCTGGCCGATGCACGCGCCGTCAGCATTCTTACCGCCACGTCTTTACGTAAGCACCTGTGGTTTCTGTGCCTCCTTCGGAGAAGGCTGAAAGTCCGCTCTCTGGTAGCGGCTTGCCGCACTCCAAAGCATCGAGGGCGGCGCGAAACTGCGCGATTACCGCCCGAAGGTATGCCTTGCCCCGCTGTCGCCCCTCGATCTTGAGCGCCCTCACGCCTGCCAATTTGAGTTCCGGAAGCAAGGCCAGCACGTTTAGACTGGTCGGCTCCTCGAAAATGTGCCCGCTCGAGTCCCCGGCCCTGAAGCGTCCCTTGCAAAGTGTCGGGTAAGCCGCGGCCTGACCAGCCGGGTAACGGTCGATTGTGAAGCCCCCTAGCCGGGCAGCGAGCTCGCTACCCTCCTGACGGAATGTGACGTGGGCGGCGGGAGAGCATACACCATTCATATTTGGGGATTCGCCCGTCGCATAAGATGAGAGGAGACAGCGCCCCTCTGCCATGACACACAGCCCTCCAAATGCGAACACCTCAGTCTCGCACGCAACATCGGCGGTGATCGCTGCAATCTGGTCGACTGTCAGGACCCGCGGCAGAACCACGCGCCTCACCGCGAATTGCTCAACGTAGAAGTTGATCGCTTGCGCGTTTGCAGCTGCTGCCTGAACGGATAAGTGCAGCCTTTGCTGCGGAAAGTTCCGATGCGCCCAGTCGAGTAGGCCGAGGTCGGCGAGTATTAGGGCATCCGCCCCCGCGGACACGGCGTGTGCCACGGCGTCGTGCCAAAGCTTCGTCGCTCCAGCCCGAGCGAAAGTGTTTATTGCAACCAGAACCTTCGCGCCACGCGCGTGCGCGTAAGCCACTCCGTCGCACAATTCCTCTAAATTGAAATTCAAACCCGGGAAGTTGCGCGCATTGGTCTCGTCACGAAAGCCGCAATAGATCGCATCCGCACCAGCATCGGCGGCTGTGCGCAGAGCTGAAGGGGTTCCCGCAGGACATACGAGTTCCACTTAGGCAACTCCTCGGATCTTTTGGACCTCAGAACGGGCGGCCCGCCCGGGGCTATTGAAAGAAGGAGCCCCGAGAAGCGTACGTAGCAAATGAGAAAGCCCTCCGAGTCCGATCGAAGCCGGGCGAGCCAACACAGCAGGAAGTCCGAGAATGTCACTCATATCGAGCTCGGCGTCCTCGATTGCGTTACGCAGCGCCAGCACCGCTGAAGTATCGCCCTCTATTGTGAGGTCGCGCGTGAAGAACAATGCATCGCCATCGTACATGCCCTCCAATAGACCCAAGAGCACGACCAAGTTTCCGGCGATGCGCGCGTCCCAAAGGCTCTCGTTGAGCGCCCGAACAGCGCTCACACGCGGCGCGACGGGTCGCGGCTCCAGGAGAATGGCGAAAGGACAATCGACAGGATCTATGGCGAAGCGGGTGTTTGCATACTTCCCAAGCCGGGAAAACATTGCCGGATTCTTTTGCAGCACTGTCTTCATTGCGCTGCCGATCAGCACCTCTAGGGGTGCAAGCGGCAGAACACCCATCGTCTTTGCAAGCAAGGAGGGTATGGCCCCCTTTGCCGTTGGCTCGCAAAAGTCCGTCTTTCCGGAAGCGTGATCCATATGCGTCCCCTTAGGCGAGGCCATGGAACTACCGTTTAACCGAAATCAAGAGGAGAGGGCGTAATCCGGCGGATATCACCCGCAGTCCAGCAAATCTCCAGGGTGATGTGGTCTCAAAGCATGGCCTTAGGTAGTCTCGCCGATTTCATGGCGCTGCTTGAAGCGAACGGTCAGCTGGCGCGAATTGATGAGCCACTCTCTACTGTGCTCGAAGTAACCGAACTGCATCGGCGCGTCATCAACCAGCGTGGTCCTGCCCTCCTTCTCCGAAATCCCGTGAAGGCAGATGGATCGCGCTCTTCAATTCCCCTCCTCACGAACCTTTTTGGCACCGTTGAACGGGTTGCCATGGCGCTTGGAGGGGGCGGGAGAGAGAGAATGCTCTCCTTGGGAAAGCTGCTTGCTGAGCTGAGACAGCCTACGCCACCGTCGAGTTGGGGGGACGCTGTGCGCCGGCTTCCTCTATTGAAGCAGGCACTCTCTGCGCGACCGCGCATCGTTGACAGGCCATCCGTGCAATATGATGTGAGACGCGGACACGAGATAGATCTCGGGCGCTTTCCCATCCAGACCTGTTGGCCAGGCGAGCCCGCGCCGCTGATCACGTGGCCCATTGTCATCACGAGGCGGCCTGGTCCACTCGATGCGGCTTCTCACAATTGGGGCATCTATCGGATGCAGGTTCTGGATTGCGATCGGGCCATCGTGCGCTGGCTTGCACATCGCGGCGGAGCAAAGCATTTCCGCGACTGGCGAAAGCAGCGCGAGCCGATGCCGGTTGCGGTCGCGATCGGCGCCGATCCGGCAACGCTTGTTTGCGCGGCCATGCCAATTCCGGAGACGATCTCTGAGGCCAGCTTCGCGGGCCTGCTTCGTGGCGAGCGAACAGCTCTCTGCCGGGGCGTTAGCGTTCCGCTACTGGTACCCGCTGAGGCCGAAATCGTGCTTGAAGGTTACGTGGACCCTGACGCGACCGCCATCGAAGGACCGTACGGAGATCACACCGGATACTACAATTCCGCCGAGCCATATCCTGTCATGCGATTGACCGCGATAACGACGCGTCGCGATCCTATTTATCTCTCCACCTTTACAGGACGTGCCCCCGACGAGCCAGCGGTACTCTCGCAAGCGCTAAACGATATGTTCTTGCCGCTCGCGCAACTCCAATTTCCTGAGATTGTCGATTGCTGGTTGCCGCCGGAGGCCTGTTCTTACCGCATTGCCGTCGTCTCCATCGACAAGCGATACCCGGGCCAGGCACGGCGTGTAATGCTCGGGGTGTGGTCAATGCTTCCTCAGTTCAGCTACACGAAACTCATCATCGTGGTAGATGACGATATCGATGCGCGCGACTGGAAGGATGTTATGTGGGCCGTGGCGACAAGATCCGACGCCAGCCGGGATCTTCTCGTTCTAACTGATACCCCGATCGACGTTCTCGACTTCGCATCTCCCGTCGCCGGCCTTGGAGGAAAACTTGGAATCGATGCAACGCGTAAGATTGGCGCGGAAACGTCCCGCCATTGGGGCGAAAGACTCAAGATGAATCCGGAAGTCTGCTCACGCATCGACGATGTTGCACGCCGCCTGCCCGAACTTTTCAACTGTGGGCGCAAGGATTAGACGATGAATTGCACGCGGAGAATAATCGTAGGCATAAGCGGGGCCTCTGGCGCTGTCCTCGGCTTGCAGGTCCTGAAACTCCTCCGGCAGGTGGGATCCATTGAGACTCACCTGGTCATCACTGCCGCAGCCGAGCGGACACTGGCCATTGAGGTCGACAGACATGCCGTTGACCAAGCGCACAGTCTGGCCCACGTCGTGCATAGCTGCTCTGACTTGGCGGCACCGATCGCGAGCGGGTCATACCGCTGCGAAGCCATGATCGTCGCGCCCTGTTCGATGCGTACATTATCGGCCTTGGCATATGGCCTCTCCGACAACCTTCTCACGCGCGCTGCCGATGTGATGATGAAGGAGCGCCGCCGTCTGGTTCTTCTGGCGCGAGAAGCACCATTGCACGCCGGACATCTGGAGGCCATGCAGCGAACAACAACCCTCGGCGCAATCATCCTGCCGCCCGTACCAGCATTCTATATGAAGCCCGTGACGGTCGATCAGATTGTGAACGCAATCGCGGCGCGTGCCATCGAGCTCGCAGGCGTCGATCTAGGAGATGCCGTGCCGCGCTGGAAGGGTGGTACCGAGATCAACTGCGCAGGCGACCCAACCGCGCGCTGAGGATGGTGGAAGGCTATGCCTCCTCACGAGGCCGCCATCGGCTGGCGCTGCCGCATAGATCCAATCAGTCCCGACGGAGTAGCAGACCAGATTGCAGAAACTTTCAATAACGGTTGTTGGCGGCGGAGTCCTGGGGCTGTGGCAGGCCCTCGTCTTGTCTCAGCGGGGTCACGACGTTCGCTTACGGGAAGCCGCGCCTCAGTCGGAGACCGGCGCGGCGAGCAGAATGGCTGGCGCGATGCTGGCACCATACTGCGAAGCGGAGTCTGCGGAGCCCATCATCAAGGAGCTCGGCCTGCGGAGCATGGCGTTCTGGCGCGAGGAATTCCCGGATCTTAAGGCGCACGGAACGCTGGTTATCGCCATGCAGCGTGATGCCGGTGAGCTGCGCCGGTTTGCGCGCCTCACAGAGGGCCACCGCTGGGTGGCAGGGAGCGAGATCGCTTCACTCGAGCCTGCTCTCTCCAACCGCTTTCAACTCGGCCTCTTTTATGAGGGCGAAGCCCATTTTCCCCCGAGATTGGCTCTCTCAATGTTGATCGCCAAATTGCGCTTCCGGGGCGTCAAGATTGATTTTGCTTCGCCGGTCCCGGAGCCCCTGTGGATGGCAGCCTCCGCCGGAGAACTCGTTATTGATTGCCGCGGCATAGCCGCGCGAGGTGTGCTGGCGAATCTTCGCGGCGTGCGCGGCGAGATGGTCGTCGTGCACGCTCCTGGCCTTTCGCTTACTCGCCCCATCCGATTGCTGCATCCGAGAGTGCCCATTTATGTCGTGCCTTGGGGGGACGACACGTTCATGATCGGAGCAACTGTCGTTGAAACGGACTGGGCGGGACCCGTGACGGTGAAATCGGCGATCGACCTCTTAGCCGCCTCCGTAGCAATCCATCCAGGTTTGGCCGAGGCCCACTTACTCGAATGCTCGACCGGAATACGGCCCGCATTCAAGGATAATGTGCCGAAGATCATCTCACGAGGCCGCTGCCTTCATGTCAATGGTGCGTTCCGGCATGGCTTTCTGCTGGCGCCCGCACTCGCTCATATTGTTGCGGATCATCTCGAAGGTAGAGGCGAAATCCCCCCACAGCTCGTCAATTCTTCATGAGCGCGCCTTCGCCGTCGCGTCGCATGCCACCATGCCCCAGCCCCTCGGGCGTCGCGGTAATAGCTTTTGTAGCGAGCTTGACTCCGTGTTTGACCCAGCCGCATACGTCGATCGAGCGGGCTGAGCGTTTGGCAGAGGAGGTCATACAAGAAGTTTTCTGCAACGCGCGACAATCATGGAGCTGTCATCCTAGCAGCCGATGGCCTTGTTGCAGGAAGAGCATCGAGCCAGCGCGCCAGAGCGCGCGTGCCAGCTTGGCGAGCCTTTGCTCCTTCGAGCATTGAAGTGCTCCTCAGCAACGGCACATCGATCCTTGCGGCGGCGAGCTCGGCGGCGTGGCCGACGAGCCAATGCTCTATGTTGTGACCGTCCTGCTCGGCATGGAACTGCAAAGCGAGTGCGTTCGTGCCATAGCTGAAAGCCTGATTCAGTGTGATGGCCGTTGAGGCAAGACGCTTGGCTCCCGAGGGCAGGTCGAACGTGTCGCCGTGCCAGTGCAGCACCGGGGCGCCGTCGGCATAGTACGCGAGCACCGACCCCCGCCCCTCTTCCGTCAACTCGATGCCCGACCAGCCGATCTCTTTCTGAGGTCCCGGGTACACGCGCGCGCCAAGAACGCGCGCCATGAGCTGCGCGCCGAGACAGATTCCCAATATAGGCGCTTCGCGGTGCAATTGTGCTTCGACGAGCCGCAACTCGTCCCTGAGGAAGGGGTAGATTGCATCTTCATAAGCGCCAATTGGACCTCCGAGCACAACGAGGAGATCGGGCGCCGAATTCACCTCTGCGAGTGCGCCCGAACAGGCCTCAACAAGTTGCAGAGCATAGTTACGCTCGGCCAACAGGCCTTCGAGCAACCCCAACCCTTCAAACGCGACGTGCTGGATAACAAGTGCCTTCCGCATCCTCTTTGCTGCCCCTTTGGTTTCCCTGCGACGAGTCCGTTGCCGGGCATATACTTTCGAGCGTTACTGCAGTCAAAGCCGAGCTATCTAACGAGGTGTTTGGAACGTGCCCTGTCAACAGCTCTCTTCAAGCTGGTTGGTATCGACGAAAAGAAAATCTACTTAGCCAAACCTCGGCGAGCCCGGAGAGGGCATCC
>CAZSNH010000097.1:0-3605 GCA_964607855.1 uncultured Hyphomicrobium sp.
GCTCCTTACCTTGGGGGTTTGGGGATTGTGTCCTTGACCTTAAGGGCAGGTGGACAGACGAGAGCGCGTGATATGAGGCTAACACAACTCGAGTGCAAGAATTTTTTTTTGGCTTCGGCCGAATTTTTTTTGGTCGAAATTTCACGCCGCCTTAACGCCGTTATGCGGTGAGTGAGGCCGAGCAGCGCAGCGCATTTTCCCGCGTGCTGCGGAATGTTCGCATATCGGCCGAAAACGGGGCTTTTTCATTGCGGCTTGAAGAGCTGATCGAGCAGTTGCTTGCCCTGATCCTTGGTGGTGGTACCGGTTGAGGGTGCGGCATTCGGATCACTATTTTTGCCGAGCAGATCCTTGACGATCTCGTCGGCGCTCTTGCCTTTGAACTGTTTGCCGATCTCTTTGATCGTCTGCACTGCCTGATTCGGGTCCTTGAGAACGCCACCGATATCGGGAGTGTAACTTGGCTTGTCCCAGCTCCCGTGGATGCGGACCGGAATTTCGAGGCCCTGCGCCTTGGATGCGGCGCCCTGTCCTTCGAGGCTCGCGACGAGCACCGGGCGGACCGTGTAGTCGACTTGGCGCGAAGGAAGCATCACGCTGCCGGCTCCTGTCACGCGTAGCAGCGGGCTCAAGAGCCTCAAGTCCTCATTCTGGGCGATACCGTTTGTGATGGTCCAGCTTGAGGACATCTCGCTGAAATCGGTCTTTTCCGACGGTGTTCGGTTGAGCCCTGAGAGCTTGCCTTGGCTCAGTCCGCGTATCATGCCCGGAATGTTCCATCCAACGATGGCGCCGTTGGTGACGAGGATGTCGGTCTTGCCAGCGAGCGTCTCGACGATCTGTCGCTGGTTTTGGCCCTGGCCGGTCGCCACGAGTGACATCTTGGCCGTTCCCGCAAGCCAGTCCATGTTGGCGGCGTCTTTGAGGAGCGGCTGGGCGGATATCCCCTCGAGCGTGAGGTTGGTCGCGATCGCGACCGAGGTGCCGGCGGTGGCGTCGAGCGTGACGAGCCCGCGGCCGTGGCCGTTATAAAGCTGGATGTCGTCGAAGGTTGAGCGCAGCACCTTGTTCTTGAGGTCGACCTTCATGACCGACTGGCCGACTTTCAGGTCCTTGAAGAAGAGTTTCCCAACCATGATCTGGGCTTCGGTATCGATGAGGCCGAGGGCTGAGGCGTCGATGAGACCTTCGCTCCATCCGGCGCGCTGGGTGTAACCCTTGACCTTGGGACCGGGGGTGGAGGGGCTTTGCTCGTTTAAGAGGTCGTCGATGGACTTTTCTGCAGAGGGTGCCGGCTTGGATTTAGCGGCTTTCGGGGGTTTCGAAGCTAAAGAGGGACCGGCGTACTTGTTGAGATCGAGTTCCGAGAATTTGAGGTTGCCTCTGACGAAGGGCCTTGCCTGAGCCGTATCGACGGAGACCTGGCCGGTGATCGTCGCCCCATCGAGAACGATGTTGGCATTGTTGAGCGCGGCGACCCGGCCGGCGAGGCGGAGGAGTCCCTTCATCTCGAATGGTCCAAAGCCGTCGACTTGAGGCAGATCGGTGCCGAGCCATTTGGCGAGGTCTCTTAAAGATTGCGCGCTAGACGTGATCGCCCCTTCCGCGTCGAGCTCATCGTGGAGGCGGAATGATCCGTCGTAGCTCGCCTTCACCACCGGGCTCGCCAACGTTAGCGCAATGCGAGCCGGGTGGTTTTCCATGAGCATCTTGATGCTGGTGAGAGTGGCATCGAGATCGATCTTCTCTCCCTTCCAGATGAGACTGCCGGACGTTTCCAGGGGCCGTGAGACAGAACGCAGGCTCACTTTAATATTGATGCCGGTTGCCTCTTCTCTGGCGCCCGTACGAGCATCTGAAAAGTGGAGTGTCCCGTTTTCGACCCCGACATTTCCGAGCTCCAGATTTTCGAGATCGATGCCGTCTGCAGCGAGGCCATCATCGGCGAGTTTTGCGTCTGTCGCGGGCAAGATGCCGTCGGCATCGGAGGCAGTGCTGCTTGCTTGCGCGAGCAGGACCGGTTCTTTCGAACTTTGTGGCCGCTCCGCAAAGTCCCAGGACTTCCGGCCTCCTTCATCGACGTGCAGCTCCACAACCGGATTTTTGAGGATGAGCCTGTCGACCACCACCTTTTGACGAAGCAGCGTCAAGAGCCGCACGCTGAGATCCATGCTCGAGACGGTAATAAGCGGCTTCTCATTCGATCCTGCGGGAGCGGACAGCGAAACGTCCGAGAGCGTGAAGCCGATCGAGGGAAAGAAACGAAAGCTCGCCGGTCCGGCGATCACGAGATCTCGGCCCGTCGCGGCTTTGACGCGCCTGATGGCCTCGGCCTGAACAAGTTCGGCCGGCGAGAACGACGAGAAAATGACTGCGCCCGCCGCGCCGATCGCTACGCATATGAGGAGTGCCCCGAAGAGGATCGTGGACAAGACCGAGCTCTTTCGCCTGCGAGGCCGCTTGTGGCCGCCGCCCCCGCCTCGGGGGTGGGGTTGATCGGGTGCCTGACGGCCGACAGCCATCGGCTGCTCGGGCGGACCATGCTCAGCGGCAGGCCGGTAGGCTTCGAGGGCCGGATTGGGTGGAGGACCTGACGATCGCCTCGAATTCATGATGGTTTTCCGATTGCCGGCCTGTTTCGGGCCGGTAGGTCTCCGATTCGGGCATCCATGGATCGCCAGCCAAAGCGGCAACCACGACGAATCTCATGACTTAGGATCATAGTCTGGAATTGTGATGCCAGTGGGCAATGGGGCGACATTCTTGCGCTCCTCCTTTTCCACGGGAGGCGAGATCCGGTGTGCGGCTCTGGCGTGGCTGTTGATGGTTCTCCGGACTCCTCTGCTCCCCTCAAGTGCATTCCTTAGCAGTCGGCCGCCATTTACAACCAGAGATATGTAGAGAGGAATTCTGGCTAGGCAGAATTAAATTTATGTAATTCAGCGTCTTAACTTCGACATTATTGCCCGCGGGCTGTCAACATTCGGGCCGACTTTGGCCCCCGGAATCGCCTAAAATACAACCTATGGATGCAATATCTCGTAGGGTTTATCGGCTTCGGCTGGTGGCGCTCGCGCTAGCATGGTGGCCAGTTCTCATTCTGAATGCTTTCGGTTCAGAAGGCAGGGGCTCGAAGAATCTTGAGTTGAGGGGGCCAGCTTCGGTGGTGGACGGGGATACGCTCGATGTGGCCGGCACCCGGGTTCGGTTGGAGGGCATTGATGCCCCCGAGATCGGACAGATGTGCGATGGGGGCTCTCAGGGTGCTTGGGCGTGCGGAAGAGAGGCCCGCCGGGCTCTGGAAATGCTCGCGAGCTACGGGGAAGTTACGTGTGAAAGCAAAGGACTAGATAAGTATAGCCGGCACCTCGGTGTATGCTTTGTGCGAGGGAAAGATCTCAATGCGGAAATGATCCGAATGGGCCTTGCCTGGGCCTTTGTTAAGTATTCGGCGATGTATGTGGCCGAGGAGGCCGAGGCCAAAGCCGCCCAGAGGGGGATTTGGAAAAACGACACGGAGCCTGCCTGGACATACCGTGAGAAGCGCTGGGCCAGTGCCGAGCAAGCGGCTCCCGCTGGCTGCGCCATCAAAGGCAACGTGAGCA